>DATNEM010000084.1:0-24232 GCA_035552995.1 Acidobacteriaceae bacterium
CGGAAGTAGAGGATGTTCATGATCGCTTCCTTGCCCATGAAGTGATCGATGCGGAAGATCGAGTCCTCGGGAAAGACCGACCGCGCTACTTTGTTCAAAGCCTCCGCGCTCGCAAGGTCCCGTCCGAACGGCTTCTCCACCACCACCCGCGCGTCCTTCGCCAAGCCCGACTTGCCGAGGTTCTCGATCACCGTCGGAAACAGCATCGGCGGAATCGCCAGATAATGCGTCGGACGCTTGCACTTGCCCAGCGCCTTCTTGATTGCCGCAAACGTCGCCGGATCGCGGTAGTCGCCGCTTACATATTGCAGGCGTGAAAGCAGTTCATGCAGCGCGCGCTTGTTGTCGACACCGCCTGCGCGCCGGATACTCTTCTCTGCATGACGTCTCAGCCGGTCAAGGCTCCACTTCGGAAACGCGACGCCGACCACCGGCGTCGCCAACTCACCGCGCTTCACCATCTGGTAGAGCGCCGGAAAGATCTGCTTGTTCGCAAGATCGCCAGTTACGCCAAAGACCACCAGTGCGTCGGATCGCTTTGATTTTCCCGTGGGCAATGCAGACGCCATCAGGCCTTCCCTTTCTCTTCCGCCGTCTTCTCTACATGGCCGCCAAACTGGAAGCGCAGCGCGCTCAGCAGCTTGTCCGCAAACTCATCCTCACCGCGCGAACTGAACCGCTCATAAAGCGCCGCGCTCAACACCGGCACCGGAACCGCCTCATCGATCGCAGCGCGGATCGTCCAGCGGCCTTCGCCCGAATCCGACACATGCCCGCTGTACTCTTCCAGTTGCGGCGAATCGATCAGCGCCCGTGCCGCCAGGTCGAGCAGCCACGACGCCACCACACTGCCCCTCCGCCACACCTCGGTAATGTCCGCGAGGTTCAGGTCGTACTGGTAAAACTCCGGGCTGCGCAGCGGCGTGGTCTCCGCATCGATCGCGCTTGTGTTCTTGCCAACATTCGCGTTGCGCAGAATGTTCAGCCCCTCAGCGTATGCGGCCATCATGCCGTACTCAATCCCGTTGTGCACCATCTTTACAAAGTGTCCCGCGCCGCTCGGCCCGCAGTGCAGATAGCCCTGCTCCGCCGTGCCGCCCATCTTCTCGCGCCCGGGCGTCCGCGAAATCTCCGATATCCCCGGCGCCAGGCTCTTGAAGATCGGGTCGAGATGCTTCACTTGCGCCTCTTCGCCGCCGATCATCAGGCAGTAGCCGCGGTCCGCGCCCCACACACCGCCGCTGGTGCCCGCGTCCACATAATGGAGCCCCTTCTCCTTCAGTTCCTTCGCGCGGCGAATATCGTCGTGATAATACGAGTTGCCGCCATCGATCACGATGTCGTCCTTCTCCAGCAGCGGCAGCAGCTTGTCCAGCGTCTCGTCCACCACGCCCGCAGGCACCATCAGCCATACGGCGCGCGGCTTTTCGAGCTTCTTCACGAAGTCCTCAAGCGAGCTGGCCCCCGTCGCGCCCTGCTTGACCGAAGCGTCCACCGCTTTCGCAGACATGTCATACACCACGCAGTTGTGGCCTGCCTTCTCCAGGCGCACCACCATGCTCGCGCCCATCCGCCCCAGCCCAATCATTCCCAGTTGCATAATTCCCTCTCAACCCAAATCAGATGCCGGCGGCAAGTTTTGCGCACCGCACATGCTACCTGTGAGCGTGCGAACACCTCTCGTCCAACTCTACCGCAGCCGGTCGGACGATATCGCTGCGCAGAAATGAAAATGCCGGCCGCAGCCGGTCGGTTGCACGACTGTCGCCGCAATGGCTTATGCAGTCTCCGCCAGCGCCTCGAAGGTAAGGGCTGGCACAACTCGCTCGACATACTCGCGCGGCCACCACAGCGTAAATCGCGCTCCCTTGCCAGGCGCGGAATCCACATGGATCGTTCCGCCGTGCCGCGTCACGATGTGTTTTACAGTCCACAGCCCCATGCCGTTGCCCTCTTCGCCCTTGGTGCTCGATCCAAACTGAAAGAGGGTGGGCATCAGGTCAGCATCGATGCCATGGCCCTCGTCGGCCACGACGATCTCCACGCCGAGCGGTTGCCCCGTGAGCTCCACGTGCACTCTGCCGCCCGCCCGCGCCGTAGCCTCACATGCGTTGCGCACCAGATTGAGCAGCACCTGGCGCACCTCGCCCGGATACGCCTGCACGGTCGTATCTCCATGACATTCGCTCAGCAGTACAATTGCGCCGCGTCGGATCATGGGGGCCAGCAGGAACCGCACCGAATCCACGACGCGCTCCATATCCACCGGCTCCGGTTCTGCGCTCTGCCGGAAGAAGGAGAGGGTCGATCGCGCCAGCTCGATCACGCGGGTCGTCTCGTCCGACGCTCCCTTTGCCAGGTCTACAATCTCCATCGGCGCATCGCTCGATGTGCGGATCAGGTAAAGCGCGTTCTGGATGGACTCCAGAGGATTGTTGATCTCGTGCGCCAGCACCGCAGACATGCGGCTCCAGTCCTCGAGCTTCTGAGCCGAAAGCAGGCTCTCCTTCATCACGCGTTTTTCTTCTTCCGTCCGCGCCAGCCTCGCTGCATAGTCATTCACGCCAAAACCAATCTCACCCGCCCGCCGCGCAAACATCACCGCGACGTAGGCCGAAAGCACCGCAGTCACAAAGTTGGTGGCGGCGTCGATCCAGAACGCGGGGATCCACGTCGTCACCACTTCCATCGCATGCGTGGAACCGCAAGCCACGATAAACAGCGCAAAACCTACCAGGAAGTAGCCCCAGTCCTTCGCGATCACCCTTCGCGTGCGGCTGGCCAGGACAAAGAGCGTAATGCAGATGCTGACGTAGCTGAGGAAGGTGATGGCATTGGTCACCACCATCGTCCAGATCAGCCGTGGAGCTGCCGCCCAACATACCGCATGCGGCATCAGCGTTACGCTATCGAACATCGATACGATCACACCTTCCCCAAAGAGGGCGAGCGAGGAACGCCAACATCATAAAACCTGCAAACCATTGCGCACCAGCCGCCTCTCCAACTCTTCGGTAACTTTCGCGGCTCTTGTCTCACGAGTGTCCGAGGGTAACCACCCCCAATTGGCCGGCCCGCCCCCGGGAATTGATCACGCAAAAGAAAAAGGCCCGGACTCATGGTTCCGGGCCTTCATCGTTGTAGAGCTCAATCCTTATACGGATCGAACTCGTTGGCGCCTGCCATCGCAACGCCCAACGGAGTCAGTGTGTGCAGCACACGGATCGATTCGCTGTGCTCCGCCAATACCTCCCGCAGGCGTTTATAGCAGTCAGGCGACTCGTCCAGGCCGCCGCCGCGCAGCACGACGTTGGCGCGGTTCAGCCACCCCTGCATCATCTCCGGCTTCACCAGGCCCTCGCGCTTGACGACGCCGGTCTTGCGGTCGACCACACCGGTTGCCTGCTTACGGCCCAGCACACGACCAGCGCCGTGCACCGTGGAGTAAAGGGCCGTCTTCGACTCTGCACTATCGACCCCTTCGAGGATCACCGACACCTCGCCCATCGTTCCGCCGACAAAGCCGCGTTGCCCCGGAAACGCAGGCGTCGCACCCTTGCGGCAGACCCAGAGCTGTTTGCCGTCGTGCTCCTCCAGCCACGCATAGTTGTGGTGGTTGTGCACCTCCTCCACAATCTGCGCGCCGAGCATACGAGCGACGCGAGCGCAGACCCAGTCGCGCCCGGCGTACGCATACGCGCCGCCCAAGTGCATGGCCGCGATGTACTGCGCCCCCAAGTCGCTTGCTGCATCGAGGAAGACCGGCTCCACCGTCATGCCGTCCTTCGCGCCCGCAGCCTTCAGGAACCACGTCGCAATGCCGTGCCCCAGGCCGCGTGACCCAAAGTGCACCCCGACCCAGACGCGGTCCAACTCGTCCACAAAGATGTCGACGTAGTGGTTCCCGCTGCCGATGGTGCCGAGCTGCGCGTGGGCCTTGTGACGCAGCGGCTTCGCGGCCTCGGTCTTCCAGCCTTCGTGCTCATCGTTGATGAACGGCGAGTCGTCGTTGCGCTCCTGATTTTTGCGCCCCACTCCAAACGAGAGCGTATTCCACACGTCGTCCATGATGCGCGCAATATTGGCACGCACCTCGCTGCCCGGCACGTCAAGGCGCACTGCCTTGTTCCCGCAAGCGATGTCGAAGCCGACAGCGGTCGGGCTGATGCGCCCCTCCGCAGCGATCACGCCGCCGATCGGCACGCCATACCCAAGGTGGCCGTCCGCCATCAGGGCGAAGTGGTCCGCATGACGCGCACACACTCGCGCCTGCTCCAGGGTGTTCTCTTCATGCTGACCCCATACCAGAATTTCATCAATGAAGTGCATTGCTGGTTCCTCTTTTCCTTTCTGGCCGGGCGGCTGTAGCTGTTCGCGGCCGGGGTTGAGTTCGCTCCGCGGCGCTCATCGCCTTGGAGCAAAAATAAGAGCCTGGGCTGTCGCCCAGGCTCGTTGGTCCTGCGGAGTCTAAGGTCAGCCTACGCTGATGCCTCCCCCGAGGGAGCCTGTGCGGTCTGCGCAACCGTCCAATCCGCCGCGCCGACTTTGAATCTGGCGAACCTACGCACGGAGATGTTCTCGCCGAGCTTCGCCACTTTCGCAGCGACAATCTGCCCGATGGTCTGCGACTGGTCTTTGATGAACGGCTGGTCCAGCAGGCAGAACTCCTCGTAGAACTTGCCGAGCTTGCCTTCAACCATCTTCTCCGCGATGTTCGCCGGCTTGCCCGCCGCGATCGCCTGCGAACGCGCGATATCGCGCTCGCGGTCGAGATCGGCCTGCGTCACCTCTTCGCGCGTCACAAAGCGCGGATCGGCCGCGGCGATATGCATGGCGACGTCGCGCAGCAACTCCTGAAAGTCTTCCGTGCGCGCCACAAAGTCCGACTCGCAGTTCAGCTCCACCAGCACGCCAATCTTGCCGCCGGCGTGGATGTATGTGCCCACCGCGCCCTCATTCGTCGAACGCGTGGCCTTCTTCGCCGCGGACGCCATGCCGCGCTTGCGCAGCACGACCACCGCATGCTCCATGTCGCCTTTGGCCTCTTCCAGCGCCTTCTTGCAATCGCCCATGGGCGCGCCCGTCTGCTCGCGCAACTCCTTCACCTGCTTTGCATCGATCTTCACTGCCGTCTCTGTCGTCATCGCTCTTCCCTTCTCCTCGTCTGCGCGAGATGCTACGCGCGCAATGTTTCAGTTGTGTCGGTGCCCACACGCAAAAAGAGCGTGGAGCGAATCCGGCCTCCACGCTCTCATGTCTGAGGAGTGTGGCTTATGCGCCGGTTGCGTGCGCCGGCTCCGGCTCTTCCTCGACCGCTGCTGCTGGCGCCTTGCGGATATTGCCGCCCAGCACCGCCGCCAGGTCTACGTTCTCGTCCGCTTCGCCGTTAAGGTCCTCGCCCGATTCCGCGGCAAGTCCAGCAGACTCGTGCACCGAACTCGGATCGTACTCGCCGTCCTCGCCGATGTGCTCCGGCGAAACCTCCGCTGGCGTCACGTCCGCAGTCTCCGCCGCAAATGCCGTCTCCGAAATCATCTGCACACCCTCGGCCGCGGAATCGGCAATCTTCGTCGTGAACAGCCGGATCGCCCGCAGCGCATCGTCATTGCCGGGGATTACGTAATCCACCACCGTCGGATCGCAGTTGGTGTCCACCACCGCAACCACCGGGATGCCCAGCTTGCGGGCCTCGGCTACTGCGATCGCTTCGTTGTTCGAGTCGACCACGAAGATCGCATCGGGCAGCCGCTTCATATTCTTGATGCCGGCCAGGTTCGTCGAGAGGTGCTTGCGCTCGCGCTCCAGCTTGATCACTTCCTTCTTCGTCAGCAGCTCATAGCGTCCGTCGGTGGACATGTCGTCCAGCTCCTGCAGCCGCTTCACCGACTTCTGCACGGTGACCCAGTTGGTCAGCAGTCCGCCAAGCCAGCGCGAGTTGATGTACGGCATGCCCGCGCGCTTCGCCTCTTCAGCCACCGCGTCCTGCGCCTGCCGCTTGGTGCCGACGAACAGCACTGTCTTGCCGGCGCTGGTCATCTCAGTGACGAACTTCGACGCTTCCTTGAACATCTTCAGCGTCTTCTGCAGGTCAATAATGTAAATGCCGTTGCGCTCGCCGAAGATATACTCCTTCATCTTCGGGTTCCACCGCTTGGTCTGATGCCCGAAGTGGACACCCGCTTCGAGCAATTCCTTCATCGTAATGTTTGCCAAATCCGTCTCCTTGTTGAGGCCTTCGGCTCCGCGAAATCGCTCTTGCCGTCGCCCGTGTTTATCCCCCGCAGGGGAGATTTGATTCCTTGCCTCGAATCCAACTGCTCAACGTGATCCGAGGGTCCCGCCGGTACCAACAATCTTCCAAGCCCTAGTCCCCAGTCCCTAGCAACTAGTCCCTGCCTTACCGCTTCGAGAACTGGAACCGTGCGCGTGCGCCCTTCTGGCCGTACTTCTTGCGCTCCTTGCCGCGCGAATCGCGCGTTACCAGGCCATCAGCCTTCAGCACCTTGCGCAGTTCCGGGTTGAAGACCATCAGTGCGCGCGCGAGGCCGAGCTTTACTGCGTCCGCCTGACCCATGACGCCGCCGCCACGCACGGTGCAGATCACGTCGAAAGTCTCGTCGATGCCCTCAACGGCCAGCGAACGCTTCGCCGCGGCGCGCTGCTGCTCGGTCACAAAGTACTCGTCCATCTTCCGCTTGTTCACCGTAAACTCGCCCGAACCCGGACGCAGAAATACGCGCGCAATCGACGACTTCCGCCGACCCGTTCCGTAGTACTGAACCAACTCCGCCATACTCACTCCTGATCTCTCCCGGCTCTTAGCCGCTTTTCCGAATCCCTTGAACCTCGAACCTTGTCCCTTGAACCTCGCGCTTATAGCGCGACAGGCTGCTGCGCCAGATGCGGATGATGCGGTCCCTTGTAGACCTTCAGCTTGGTCCCCATCTGCCTGCCGAGTTTGTTCTTCGGCAGCATGCCCTTGATCGCCTGCTCCACAATCGCCTCGGGCCTCCGCGCCAGCAGCTTCACAAAGCTCTCTTCGCGCAGGCCGCCGGGAAACCCGGTGTAGCGCCGATACATCTTCTTGTCGGCCTTCAGCCCGGTCAGCACAATCTTTTCGCAGTTCACCACCACCACGTGGTCGCCCATATCGATGTACGGCGTGTACTGCACACTGTTCTTACCGCTCAGGATCATCGCGGCCTGCGTTGCAAGGCGGCCCAGCGTCTTGCCGGAGGCGTCCAGCACAAACCACTTCCGCTGAATCGCTTTGCCGCTCGGTACTTGTGTCGTCTCATTCATCGCTGCTCGTGTTTACTCCCTGTTTCTGCCGTCTTCCTTCTCCAGCCCGGCGCCGTACGGAAGAATTGACTGTGTTCGTCCTGCGTGAATCTCGACCCGTCTCGGGTGCCCCGTTCATACGCGACCGTCAGGGCGCGGATGGGTGGGAAGTGACAACAACTATCAGCAGCCCAAACTCTTCCCCGTCCGCGAAAATCCGCGAACGCATTTGACTGCTGGAAGTCCGCACAATTGCCTGGAAAGTGGATACCGGCTGGATGCCCCACGAATGGGATAAAACGAACCACCAATCCCGGTCGCCACGGTGTCTCATCCTGCTGCACTTCCTCAGGCAAGCCGCTGCCGGAGGCGTGCAGACGCGAGACTGCGCGAGCCTTCAGACTACCTTCATCCGCACCCGCAAGTCAACGCGCAAAAGATCGTTGGAACCCGCCCTACCCCCGCATACAATCCTCCCAAATGCACCCCCGTAGAGCTATCCGCCGTGCCGTTCGCATCGCCGCAATAGCCTCCGTGCTCCTTGGCCCGCTGGCCCTCCGCGCCCAGTCCACCCAGCAGGCCATCGAGGCCCGCCTCAAGGGACATCCACTTTACCTCCGGGGACAGTGGAAACAGGACAAACTCCAGTTTGACTTGTCAGGGACAACCTCCAGTCGCGCGGTTTCTGCGCCTTTCACCCTGTGCGGCATGGACGTAAAGCGGATTGTGCTGGCCGGGGATCATCTTGAGGTTGACGGCGACCGCGTCGGCGTCGAGTTCGACCGCGACAATCCAAAACGCGTTTCGCTTCACAAGAAGATCGCAATCGATGTCACGGGTTCTCTCGGCGCGGACTACGGCCCTGCCCTCGACAAGATCTTCGCTGACGGCCTCACTGCCCTCGTCCCAGCCATGCCCTTCTACTGGCAAAAATATGCGCAGGCGCACCTGCTCGGGCCGCCACTAGCTTCGCTGGCGAGCGTCCCCGACCCGCCGGCCCCCCGGCCCGCGCCGCAACTTCTGAAGCTATTGCCACCGAATGGCCATTATCCGCAACTACTTCAGGGGCCTCAAGTGGGGATGACTGATGCAGCGCGAGACCTGCGATATAGAGCCTCCGCACTCATACATATCCTTGTGAAGGAAGATGGAACAGCCGGTGAACCGTACATTACGCGTCCGGTCGGCCTCGGTCTCGACGAACAGGCGTTGTATGCAGTCGCTCAATACCGCTTCCGGCCCGCAACTGACAAGAGCGGCAACGCAATCGCTATCGATGTCACCATCGAAGTCAACTTCGAGCCATAGTCCGCCATAAGCTTCTACCTCCGGCTCTTCTCCGGCGGGGTCACGCCGGTCATCGTTGAGCTGATGGTTGATGTCAACTTCCATATCTACTGACAGTTGGCGGAAGCGCTCAATGTTCCAGCTGCCTCAAATCCGGTTGCTCGCCCACCTTGGTCTGCAAGCGCCGCGGAACCCTCAGCTTCCGGCGGTTCCGGCTGTTGCCCCGGCCCGGCGATGCCACGGGATCGAGCCGGTACAGGATCGTCAGGTTGCGGTCCGGGTCGTCGAACGCAGGCCACGCGCCCGCCCGCACCAGCCGGTACATCGGCGCCAGCGCCTCCATCTTGTCGTCTTCCACATCGTTCCACGCGAGGAACCACCCCGGCTTGTACGCCGCGATCCGGTCCGGCAGCGACATCGTGCCGAAGTCGTCGCAGATTGACGGCAGCCCGGTCATCAACTGCATCTCCGCCCCGCTGATCGACAGCACCATCTCCGGATGCACAGGCCGCCCCGCCGCACGGTCCTCCGCTCTCTGCCGCTCGATCGCATCGTGGACCTGGTTCACCGCGCTCAGAAACGTATATTCCGGATGCATCGCGAACCCGACCGACTGCCAGGCGCCGCGCACCGCAATGAATGCAATCAGCAACGAAGCCGCGGCCGCCATCGCCTGCGTCGCGCGCGGCTTGCGACCCGGACCCAGACCAGCCGCCTCGCGACCAAAGCTCAGCCGCCACAGCCGGTCCAGGCCCATCGCGATCAGCATCGCCAGCGGCACGCCCACGGCCTGGTAATAACGCGCCTGCAGATTGTCGTGATACGCCAGAAACGCAAAGTAGAAGAACACCCAGAGCAGCAGCGAAACCACAAGCCCATCGCGGCGAAAGCGCCGCACAGCAAGACAACCTAACAGCAGCGCAACCGCCGCAACGCCCACGAAGAAAAACGTAGCGCCAAGGTATTTGCCGGCAAGAAATGTATCGACGAGCACGCGCCAGAAGGTCGCCCCTGTGATGCCCGTGTAGGCGTTCGCGCTGAAGAGATAGCGATAATCCGCCATGTAGCGCGGCCGCACAAAGAGCAGCATGTATCCGCCCCAGATCGCAGCCGCGACCGCCACCGCAATTGCACTCGCGCGCAGCATTACGCGCACGCGATATGCGCAGCTCGCCCATAGCATCCATCCCACCGCGGGAAGGAGGAACAACGCAGTCGTCTTGGTCAGCACCATGGCGACTGTGAGCAGACCCCCGCCCGCCGACCATGCCGCCATGCGAACCTCCGCGCGCCTCTGGGCTATAGACCGAGTATCCCCGATCACCCTGAGCCCGCAGGTCGCTAACACCGCCGCGCCCGCGCGCTGCGCCACAATCAATGCCGCCAGCGCCAAAAGAATCATCAGCGGCTCCAGAATCGCCAGCCGCGAGAACGCAAAGTAGAACGGACTCGCCGCCAATAGAAGCGCGGCGATCGCAGGTGACAGGGATCGCACGCGACCGGAGTCGCCGGAGGGAGCTGCGCCGTTGCCTGCCGCCCATCGCCGCAGCAACAGATAGCAGCACACCAGGATCAGCCCGAAGACCACGACCGTGAGCGCGCGCGCAGCCACCAGGCTCACGCCGGTGAAGCGAAACACCACAAGCTCCAGCAGCGGCCAAACCGGCAGCGCCGCCGCGGGATTGAAGTCGCCGGGAACATTCCAGTGTCCAAGCTGATAGTGCCGGATCGCCGCCAGCCCATACCACCCCTCATCGGTGTACTTGGCCCAGTCCGGCCACGGCGACCGGTTGGGAAAGTCCGCGCGCAGATGGACAAAGTGCAGCACGTACAGCATCGCGGCGATTGTGAGCAGCGCAACTTCAGTGATTCGAAAAGCGGAAGCTCGAGGCACAGCAGCTCCTGCGCGGACGCGAGTCTCGTGCTGCGCCTCAAGCGGCGCGATGGCGACTGATCTCTCGCCGCTCGAAATGGAAGAAGTTGACGTGGACACGACTCTCAGCCATTTGGATGCAAATATCCCTTGAGGCTAACACCGCTCGAATCGATGAAGCCGCTTACCGCGCGGGCTATCGGCGCACAGTTGCGGACGGTTCGGCTGCCGGCGCGCGGCCCAGCCTCGTGTGTCGTAAGGCGAACAAAACCGTCGTCCCAACAATCAACGTTGAGACTGCATCGGTCGCCAGCATCCCGTTCAGGCCGAAGCGCGAGTGCGCATGGCCTTCGATCGCCGTCATGTAGCTCATGGGCTGATTTGCCGCCGCGGCCAGCAACGCCATCTGCGTCGCAGCTAGCGGACTCGCCGGCCCGACGATCTCATAGCAGAAGGAGGAGAACGCAGTGTAGCTGATCCCTTGAAAGAAGCTGTATGCAAGGACCCCTGCTGCGTACCACGCAAACACGTGTGGCGCTCGGATGAGCACCAGCGCCACTGCAGCGCTACAGAAACCGGTAAGGATATAGACATTACGGCGAAGAAATCTCCCGCAAAACCAGATGCCGAACAGGCAGCCAAGCGAACAGACGAGGGCAACACCTGTTGTAGCGATCAGTGTGACCTGCTTCTCGGAGGCACTGAAGTCCGACCCAAGGCTCGAAAAGCTGTTGGTCAGCGCAAACGATGCTGTCGGAGCCAGAAAGCAGATCAAGCCGATGATGCACTCGCGCCGCCGCAACACGGCAAAAAGATCGCGGAAGAAGGTTGCAAAAACCTCGCCTGCGCCGCGCGTAGCTCTTGCAGGAAGCGGGATGAAGAAAAGCATTATCGTCGGCGCAATGATGGTGAGCGAGAGCAGCGCGGCTGCATAGATGGGAGCGATGTGGCGCATCAAAAAGACCGTCAAAGCGGCAAACGCGCCTGCCGCGCCAAGGTTCGCTACATTCGTCGTCGCGCCGACATGCGAATAATGCCGCTCGTCGATCACGTCCGGCATCCATCCCTGGTGCGCATTGCCGAAGAACACGATAGCTGTGCAGCCCAGAGTGAGGACGATGGTAAATGCAGTAAGGTTCGCCGTCAGCAGTGTCGCCACTCCGAGACATACCGCAGCGACCGCCGCGAAGAAGATCGCGTACGCCCGTTTCGAGAAGCGCACATCAAGGATCGGGCAGAGGAAGAATGCCCACGATGTCGGCTGGAATGCAATCGCCGAGATGGCGGCGATATGGCCCACCGACACACCTCGCGCCCGTAGCAGGATTCCCATTCCCGCAGAGATAAACCCGTAGTAAAAGCCCATCGGCGCGATGGCCAAACCCATCGCCCATGGCGGAAGCTGCCGCCGGCTTTTCGCTCCACCATCGGTCATGCACCCAACCATACCTGCATGGGTTTGACTCAGGCCATAGAAAACGGAACGGGCGAGCCACGTGGCCCGCCCGCTCAGACTTACAACCTCAAGCGACTTACTTCTTCGCCGTCGCCTTCTCTTCCGCGCCTGCCTTCAACGCCGCGGCCTTGTCGGTCTGCTCCCAGGTAAAGTCCTTGCCATCGCGACCGAAGTGGCCGTACGCCGCGGTGGCCTTGTAGATGGGCCGGCGCAGATTAAGGCTCTCGATGATGCCCTTCGGCGTCAGCGAGAAGTTCGCGCGCACCAGCTTCTCCAGCTTGTCCTCGGCGACTTTGCCCGTGCCGAAGGTGTCCACCAGCACGCTCACCGGCTCAGCCACGCCGATGGCATACGCCAGCTGCACCTCGCAGCGCTCCGCAAGGCCGGCGGCCACGATGTTCTTCGCCACATACCGCGCCATGTACGCCGCCGAGCGGTCGACCTTTGTCGGGTCCTTGCCGCTGAACGCGCCGCCGCCGTGCCGGCCCATGCCGCCGTAGCTGTCCACGATGATCTTGCGCCCCGTCAGGCCGGTATCGCCCATGGGACCGCCGATGACAAACCGCCCCGTTGGATTGATGTGATATTTGGTGTTCTCGTCCAGCAAGTTCGCCGGAATCACCGCCTGAATCACGTGCTTCAGGATGTCCGCGCGCAGCTCCTCATTCGTCACATGCTCGGCATGCTGCGTCGAAATGACCACCGCATCCACGCGCACCGGCTTGTGGTTGGCGTCGTACTCCACCGAAACCTGGCTCTTGCCGTCAGGCCGCAGATAGCTCATCATGCCGGTCTTGCGCACCTCGCTCAAACGCTGCGTCAAGCGATGCGCCAACGAGATGGGCGCCGGCATCAACTCGGGGGTCTCGTTGCTCGCGTAGCCGAACATCATGCCCTGATCGCCCGCGCCGCCTGTATCCACGCCCATGGCGATGTCGCCGGATTGCTTATTGATGGTCGAAATTACCGCGCAGGTATTGGAGTCAAACCCGTAGAGCGCGTTGTCATAGCCGATCGCCGCCACCGTGCCGCGCACCAGGCTCTGGAAGTCCACATAGGCCTTGGTAGTGATCTCGCCGGCGATGACCACCAGGCCCGTGCAGGTCAGCGTCTCGCAGGCTACGCGGCTGAAGGGGTCTTCCGCCAGACATGCGTCCAGGATCGCGTCCGAGATCTGGTCGGCAATCTTGTCAGGGTGACCCTCGGTCACGGATTCACTGGTAAATAAAAAACGGTCGCGGTTCGCCAAAACTGTTCCTCCACTGCCTCGACTTCTGGGTTGTTTGCTGGAATTGCTTCGAACCCTTCTATTTTACCTTCCGGCGACGGACAAACGACCCTGCAGAACGCCGATGGAGGAAATCGGGTGTTGAGTCGCGAGATTCCGCATTGGGCGGAAAGCGGTTCTGAACCGTAGCCAAGGAAAGAGGGCGCCGCCCCTTGGGACGACGCCGTTCTACAACTCCGCCTTCTGACTAGAACTCGAACTTGCCGCCCACCTGCAGGATGCGGGGGCCGCGATCTGCCGTTGCAGTGCCGAAGGTGCTGGAGGTTGCAGATGTGCCGATGGTGGAGAAGTTGGTGTGATTGAACACGTTATATCCCTCTCCACGCACCGTGAACTTTGCATCCCGCCACAGGTTGAAGGTGCGGAAGAGTCCGAAGTCAACGCGGTCGAAGCCCGGACCGTTCACCACTCCGCGCCTCTCATTTCCGACACGGTAGCTCGAAGGCGGTGGCGCAACGAACGCCGTCTGGTTGAACCAGTGCAGGCGGGTATGCAGCTGCACTCCGCCAGTGCTCTGGTTCGGATTCGACACCATGTCGGGCCGCAGGCTGGATGCGCTGGGCCCAATAATATCCAGGCCGCCGGCATCGTTGGCCACGCCTCCGTTGGTTTGTCCGTTGTAGCTGCTGGTCAACCCGCCATAGTTGATCGTGCCGCCACCGGACATCGTCGCCGTCAGCGGCAGGCCGGAGTTCAGCGCCCAGATGCCGGAGAGTTCCCATCCGCCGAGCACTTTGCCGGCGATGCCATGCTGCGCGCGCATCCACGGCAGCTCCCACACGCCATCCACGTTCAGGATGTCGCTGCGGTTGTAGATGCTCGGGCCATACTCTGCATTCAGGTTGTAGGTGTTTTGCGGAGCGGAGCTGTAATCCGACTGCGCGTTGGTCAGGCCGCGGCTCCAGCTGTAGTTCACATCGATCAGGCTTTTGCCGCTGAAGTGCTTGGTGAACTTCGCCTGCAGGCTGTTGTAGTTCTGGTTGAAGATATTCAGCACATCGTTGATGGCGGTGTAGCCGGGATACGGCCGGAGCTGGTTCAGCGGACCTTCGCATGTTCCGCTGGTGAATCCGGTGCAGCCCGGGACTTGCGTGTAGCTGATGCTGGTGTTCAGGAACGAGCCCGGTCGCACCTGATTGATGTCCACGATGCCCTGCAGGTGGGTGCCATGCTCCCCGAAATAGCCCACATCCAGAACCGTTGTCCGCGTGATCTGCTGTTGCAGGTCGAGCGAGAAATCCTGCACATACGGCGTCTTGTACTGGACCATAGTTGCGTACAGGTTCGGCGGCGCGCCGGTGGCGCATGGTCCGGCCAGCGTATTGCCATTGTTCACAGGATTGCCAAGCTGCGCGGAGGTATAGTTCGTCTGGCAAAGGAACGGCGGATTGGTGAAGACCTCCAACTCGTAATTGTGTACGGCAGACTGGTCATAGAACATGCCGTAGCCGCCGCGCAGCGCCGTCCTGCCATTGCCAAACAGGTCATACGCGAAGCCAACGCGTGGAGCGAAGTCATGCCTCTCCGCCTGGCCCACCTCCTGGTTGAAGGGCGAGCCGTGGCTCTCAATCGACGGAGCGCCCGCGGGCTGAGTGAATGGGAAATTCCTGGCCGGGAATGGCAAGGTGTTCGAGGTCGCAGCGGTGATGTAGTCCGGGCTGGCGATCATGATGCCGTTCAGCGGATCGGCTACAGCGCTGGGCTGGAAACCGTTTAGACCGTTCAAATTGGGGCAATTGTTCAGCGTGTACGTCGTGACGACGCCAGTGGACGTAAATGCCGTGGTAAAAGTGGTCTGCCCTGCGGTAGTGCAAAGGTTTCCGTTGCTCGCGATGGTTTCAGCGTTGATCCGGGTGAAGTAGTTGGGATTGAAGTTGGTCAGTTCGTGATTGTTGTCATAGGGCTGGCCGAAGTAGCTATAACGAACACCCAGATTCAATGTCAGCCGCCGCGTCGCTCTCCAGTCGTCCTGCCCATAGACTTCAATCAGGTTCTCGGTAATCGCTGGATCAAGCGCGGCGGACCCCTGCGAGAAACCTGCATTGGCATTGCCCAGCAGGAAGTTCGCCCACTGCGAATCGAACGCACTCGGAGCCGACACGCCGGTCCCCAATCCAGCCAGTGTGCTCGCCGAAGGCGCTGCCGCATTCGTAAAACTGAACAGGCCTTGCGCAAATGGGCTGCCGTTGCCGGTGGAGTTCTCCTGTTTCTGGTAGTGGTTGTAGCTCAGGCCGAACTTGAACGTGTGCTGTCCCACAACTTTCGTGATGTCGCCGAAGCCGTTGTGGTTGCGATCGTAGTCGTTATAGATGCCTGCGCTGCTGATTCCGGCGACATTCCCGAAGCTGAGGGACGGCACGATTCCGAGCGTCACCGGATAGGGCAGCGTCATGGCGCTGACGACATCCTTGGATACGCTGCCGCTGGCATATCCGATGGGCGTGCTGATCACCGCGCCCGAACTGTACGCGTAGCCGAGATCGACCAGCATCGTCGGCTTGACGGTGATCGTCGCGTGGCCCATGTGCTGCGTGCCGGGCGCGCGCGTCGTCGTCGTCGATACGCCCGGCATGCCATTGCCGATAAACAATCCGGCGCCCTCCATCGACGGCAGATCGTCATGCAAATAGCGGTAGAAGATGTTTGTCCGTTTGTTAAGCGCATGGTCGATGCGCGCAAACTCCTGATTGTCATTGAAGACATTCCGGATGTTGTTGTTGATCGTGTGCGGATCGATGTGGGCGGCAATATCTCCCGCACTGTTCGGCAGCGGCACCTTGCCGTAGACATCCTTGATGTAGGCTGCGGCCGCGGGCGAGATCTGTCCCTGCAGGCTGGTCGTATATCCGAGGCACGCTCCGGTAGCGACGTTGAAGCTGCCGCAGACGCCCACCGGCCCCAGGTTGCCGTTGTAGCTCGAGTTATTGGCTGCCGTTGTGAGATACGAGTTGGTGAAGTCGCCCACCCGCTCCGCGGCCGTCGGCACCAATGCACTCGCAACGGAATAGTTCACTACCCGCCGGAACTCCTCCGAATAGAAGAAAAAAGTCTTGTCCCTGCCGTTGTAGAGGTGGGGCAGGATCACCGGACCGCCTGCCGTGAAGCCAAAATCGTTGTAGCGCAGCACTGGCCGTGGCGTAAATGGCGAAGCTATTTTGTTGAAGTAGTCATTTGCGTTGAAGACGTTGTTGCGAAAGAACTCATAGGCGCCGCCGTGGAAGGCATTCGCGCCCGAGCGGGTGATGACGTTGATCTGGCCGCTGGAACCGCGCCCGTACTCGGCCGCGTAAGTGCCGCGCAGGGTGCTGAACTCAGAAATTGCATCCACGCTCGGATAGGCCAGCAGCGTCAAGTTCGCACCGCGGTCCACATTGTCCGCGCCGTCGATGGTCCAGTTGTTCGCGGTGGGCCGGTCGCCATTGATGGAGAAGGCCACCGCCGCCGAGGTGCCCTGTGGCAGGGACACACCGATATAAAGTTGATCGTTCGCCCCGCCGTACGAAACGCCCGGTTGCAGCGTCAGCAACTGCTCGTAGTTGCGGTTGTTCAACACCAACTCGTGAATCTGCGTTCCCGTAACCAGGCCCATGCTCTGGCCGTTTTCCAGGTTCACGTTGGCCTGGTCGGCAGTAATGGTCAGCGACTCGGTCGCCGCGCCGACGATGAGCTTCTGGTCTACCTTCAACTGATCGTTCGCATTCAGAACGACGCCGGTGACGGTCGCGGTCTTGAAGCCGGTCATCGCGAAGGAGACGGAATAGCTGCCGAGAGGAAGCGATGTCGCTGTATAGAAGCCGGCTTTGTCGGTCTTTGCAGTGCGCTCCACATGTGCGCGGTCGGTATTTGTAATCGTCACTACCGCGCCGCTGACGCTGGCTCCATTGGGATCGACCACGGTGCCGCTGATGCTTCCGGACACTTCCTGCCCATAGGCAAGGAGCGAACCCGTCATCAGCAGCGCCATCCCTACCGCACCCACTACCCAGCGTCTCGACAGCGTCATCATCGTCTCCTGAACAATTTCCCGCGTAGCGGCCTCGGCTCCAAACACACTCGTGGCGGAGAACAGTCATCGGCCGCAAATCGAACGCAGGCAAGCCGAAAAGGCTTCTCAGCGCGCGGTTGCAAACAATTTCAATCGAGGAAACAGTAAATTACCTGGACGCCAGCTTGTCAACCGAAGAATTTGCCCGCGTCCAAACCACGCGAACAGGCAGCAAAGGCCGGTGCGCCTTCTTCCGCCAGCCACACCACCCCGCCATCGCGACCATCCCCACAAGCGCGGCGACCAGCAGTACACGCATCCCCGCCCTGTGATGACTTGGCGGACGGTTGTTCTTCACGTTTTCGGCGAAAGCCGCCCACTCACGGCCTGCTGCCTCCCCCATGCCACTCGTCCGGCAACTCTCGTCAAAGCGCTTCATCCAGTCACTCTCTTCGAGGCCCACCACCGCCAGATAGCTGCGCACAAACCCCCGCCGGAAGACCCCTCCCGGCAAGCCGTCGTACGCGCCCGACTCGAGCGCACGGATATGCCGCGCGGGAACCTTGGTGGCCTCGCAGATCGACTCCACGGCCAGGCCCCGCGCCTCCCGCGCCCGGCGCAACTGCTCACCAAATGCCGTTACTCCACCTTCGTGCCCCATGGACCTCGCACACACCCTGCCGTTACCGCGCCCTCGGCACGACTCCGGCTCCTTACGTTAAGGGAAGCAGGAGGGCTAAGCAAAGAAAATCCCACTTTCTGGTGCTGGAAGAATCTACTCCCGCACGGGCAGCCATTCAGCCGCCGCGTTGGTCAACGAGAGCAGCGATCAGCGGCAAATAGCAGATTTTCGGCATTTGCCACTGCTACACTGAAGGTCCATCCGCGTGCGGCTGCCTTTTCCAGAACGGATTCCTGTTCGTCGCGCCGCGGCCTTCGCCGTGGCCCTCTATATTGTGCAGCGGCTCGAAGGGACCGGCGCCTACTTTGCCGCCGGGTGCTTTCTCTTCATTCTGATCTCGACCTTGGCGTTCAATACCGCCGGGGGGCTTACACGGGCATCCGGCGCTTATGTTTTCTTCTATTCCACGCTGGTCGTCATCGTGGGTGTCTGCTACAAGGCATTTCTCGGCGAACCAGCCGATTCCCACCTTCTGGATCCGCGCACCGATATCGAGGTGTACGTCGCCGGCATCTCCGCAATGTTCGTAGCTGCATACGTCAGCCGGATTCTCTCACGCAAGACGGGGCTGCTGGAACATGTCCTCAAGGACTCACAGATGTACCGGGCGTCTATCGGTTGCATGGCATTTGGCGGTCTTGGTTCTTTTGTCCTGGCGCTTTTCGGACAGTCAGCCGTTTGGTTGGAGACTGCCTTCACTCAGATCAATTACCTCATACCGCTGGGTATCATCATCGGGGTGTTCCATCAGGTGCGCCGCAGCGGCGGCAGGCGCTCGGTCGACCCGTTCATCGTTGGCGCCATCGTGTATTTCTTCGTCTTCTTCGGGCTCGCTGCCTTCTCCAAACAGGGCATGCTCACGCCCCTGATGTGCTGGGCTGTCGCCATCGCGGCGCAGGGCTACCGCCTCTCGAAAGTGCAGATGGCCGGATGCGTGCTCGCGGCCTTCATCCTTTTCCACTACCTCGTGCCTTACGCGCAGTATGGCAGAAGCCAGGTGACAGAATCCGATCAGAGCTTCAGTGCGAAAATCGCCGTTGGGCTGCCATTGCTGGAGAACGCCGGCCAGACCCGGCAAACCTACATGTCACAGCAGAAGGAGCTGCCGCCGGGACCGCTGGGCGAGTATTTCGATTCCCCACAAGGATTCTGGGACCGCCTTCAGTTCATCTCCGTGGACGACTCCATCATCAACATCACTGACCAGGGAAAAGTCTTTGGGCTTTCACCTCTGAAGTTTGAAATGCTCAACAGCATCCCCCATTTCCTCTGGCATAACAAACCCTCCATCAACTTCGGCATGATGTTTGTCCATGAGATTGATCCTTATACAAGCAGCGACGACACCACCACGGGGATCTCCTTCAGTCCCACGTCGGAGGCCTACCACATGGCGCGCTGGACAGGTGTGTTGGTGATCGCCCCGCTGGTCTGGCTGGCCTTCTTTGTTGTCTGGGACTCGCTGCTGGGAAAGCTGAACTCCACGCCCTGGGGCCTCATCGGTTTGGTTCTGATCGCACATATCGCTCCGGAAGGCGCTCTCCATGGGGTAATACACCTGATTACCTATGGCAGTGAGACACTGATCTTCTGCGCTCTTTTCACGACTTGGATCGCCCCCGCGCTTGGCGATATGTTGATCGGCCCCGGCAAAGCTGAGCGCGGGGAACGCCCGATCCGTCCGGCCCTTTCGGCGTTGCGTGAAGAGAGCGGAAGACATTGAAGAAAACGCTTCTCGGAATTCTCCTTACATGGGCGGCCGCGCTAACTTTGGCTGCCCGCCACGCCATGCTGGACGACGCTCTCATCCACTTGAGATACGCATCCGTGCTGCACGACAAACACTTCATCTCCTATGACGGAATTCATCGAGGCTACGGCGGGTCAAGCCTTCTCTACGTCGCCCTCCTTGCGCTCTTTCGAACACTCACTGTTTCTCCTTTGCTTCCCAAGGTCGTATCGGTCGTGTCATATGCTGCGCTGTTGTCGATCGCCTGCTGGCTGTCACGGGCAAACCGCTTGGCCGTCGCACTGATAGTCGTCCTCGTCAGTCCCATGGCAGTCCGGTGGCTCACCGACGGCATGGAAACCAGTCTGGCATGCGTTTTCTCCGTGGCATTGCCCATCCTTCTCCATCGGCGCGCGCACCCGACGATGCTCGCTGTGGTCGCGGCAGCCATCTGCGTATTGCGCGTGGAACTCGGGCTTCTCGTCGGTATAGGAGTTCTTCTGATGCTGGCGCTCAGAGAGCGTGTCCGGGCCGCCTCCCTTTGCGTCGGAGCTGCGCTGGGATACACCCTCATTACAGTACTGATGGGCCATCTGCTGCCCGACACCGCAGTCGCCAAGGTCGGGCTTTCCCCTCTCGCCGTTTTCAACACCGCCGTGTTTGAGACCGTCGCATCCTTGTCCTTCGGGTGCGGCGCTGTGTTGCTCTGGGTCCTGTCCGCAATTTCCGCATGGCGCACGGACCGGCGGCAGGCGTTCATCGCCAATCTTCCGTTTCCGGCGCTTGTTCTGCTCGCCACAGCAAGAGGCCAGCAGATACAAGGCATCCGCTATCTCATCTGGCCGCTTTTGTTCTCCATCACCTGGAATATGCTCACTGCCCGCGATGGCTGGCCCGTTCTGGGCTCGCGGCTGAAATTCGCCGCAATTGGCCTTGTTGCCCTCGCCTGGGCCTTTGAGCTTCCCATCGCTCTCCGCATCGACCGCGGCCGTTCCCGAACCTTAGTCGAGATGCGAAGCAGCCATCTCGATCGCCTGCACGGAGAGGGCGTAGCCGGTGACGTGGGATTCATCGGCTATTTCTCTCAGGCGACTATTTGTGACGCCAAAGGCCTGGTCAACGGGCGAGTTGCGGCTGCAATGACCACCGAAGAGCGCATGCATGCATGCATGGCATCCCACCCAACATTTGCGTTCGCAACCCAAAAGCAGATCGACTCATATCACGATGTCAGGCTTTTCCGGCGCGACGACTGGCTGGAATGCGGCAGTGTTACCTTTCAAAACGTCGAAAGCGAAGACCGCCATTGGCTGCTGGTGCGAAGGGCCGACTATCCCTCCGGCTGCCCCGCGCGCCTGCCGCAAGAGGGTTAGTCGGTTTGTGTGCGGCGCCGGCTCATCGCGGAATTGCTTTAGCATGACTTATGTCCCTTACATTCAAGCAGCGAGCCTTACGGATGCTTGCGCATCGGCGCTGGCTCCGAGGGCGCGATCGTGTTCTGCGCCTCTTCGCGCATCCCGACCGCCATCCTTCCTGCTCGTTTGAGACGGACTTCTTCGGCCTTAACTACTCGGGTAATCTCGCCAACTTCATCGATTGGACTGTCTTCTTCTATGGCGCCTACGCGCTCAACGAACTTCGCCTGCTCGCCGACCTCGCCGCCGCACTGCGCGCAAAGCAGGGCACGGTAAATTTCTTCGATGTCGGCGCCAACATCGGGCACCACTCCCTCTTCATGTCGCGCCACGCCGACCGCGTCTTCTCCTTCGAGCCCTTTCCCGTGGTCTTCAAGGAAATGCAGCGCAAACTCAGCCACGCCCGCGTCACCAATGCCACGACCTTCCCGGTGGCACTCGGGGATCGCACCGAGACCGCACTCTTCCATCCCCCCACCGGGGCCAACCAGGGCACCGGAACGCTGGGCGAGATTCTCCCCGACAACGTCAATACGAACAGCATCTCCGTGCAGGTGGTTCGTGGGGACGAATTTCTGGCTGCCAACACCCTTCCGCCCATCTCTCTGCTCAAGATGGACGTCGAGGGATTCGAGGAGCAGGCCCTCGAAGGTTTGCGCGAGACGCTCCACCGCGACCGCCCGCCCATCCTGATCGAAATTCAGCCGGAAGGCAGGACAGGCAGCGGACAGAGTTCCCATATGCGCAGCCTCCTCTACCCCGAGCATCTTCTCTTTCGCGTGGAAGACATTCGCGGAAACTACCGGCTCCGGCCCTGCACGCTCGCGCAGACGGAGGAAGCGCTGGTTCTTCCCGCGGAGCTTGCCGGCATCGTACCGGGCGCCTCCGCGCACTGAATCTGCGCTCACGGATGGCCATGATCTCGTAAATCGCCGCGGGGCTGGCCCACTGATACCATCAGCGGATGTCCTTCCCCAGACAGAATCCAGCCGCGCTCGAGTGTTGGCTGCGGCGGCTGGCCTGCTGCCTTGCCGCATTCTTCGTCGTGCTGTTCCTGTTCGTTGCACTGCGCCGGCTCCACTATCCCTTCGAGCTCGACCGCATGGAGAGCGGCGTGATGACCAGCGTCTGGCGCATACGCCACGGATATGCCCTCTACTCAACGCCCACCATGGACTGGGTTCCCTTCCTGTACGCTCCGCTCTACTTCTATCTCTCGGCTTGGCTCTCCCACCTCACCGGCCTGGACTACAGCACGCTCCGGCTCATCTCTGTCCTCGCGACGCTGGGTTCCTTCGGCACCATCTACGCGTTTGTCTTTCGCGAAACGCGCCGCCATACCGCCGCACTGCTCGCCGTCGGCGTGTTCGCTTCGCTGTATGACGTCTGCCTGGGATGGTACGACATCGCCCGCGTCGATTCTCTCTCCGTCTTCCTGTTTCTGGTGGCACTTTATGCCACGCGCTGGGCCAACCCGCTGGTCGCCGCCATTGTTTGGCTGCTGGCCTTCCACGCCAAGCAGACCTTCCTTCCCTTCGGCGTGCTCGCTTTCCTGCCGCTCTGGCGCCAGCCCCGGCGCATGGTCACGGGTATCGCTTCGTTCGTGCTGCTGGCGGGACTCTCCGTCTTTCTGCTCAATCATGCCACCGCGGGGTGGTACAGCCGCTACGCCTTTGGCACAACGCGCCAACTTGCCTTCATCCCGCGAAACGCGCTCCTCTTCCTGCCGGTAGACATCGTCGGCCCTCTGCCGGTTGTGGCGGCTCTTGTCCTGTTTGCGGCGCTGTTGGCGCCTCCGCGGCTGCGCTCGTCCTCTACAGCCTTCTTCGGCTTCCTGACCGTCATTCTGCTCGGCGCAGTCGGTTTTGTACGCGCTCATTCCGGCGCCAACATCAACGCCGTCATGCCGGCGTACGCGTGGCTCGCCGTCCTCGCCGGCCTTTCGATCCACCGCATTCTCACCTGGCTAGGCTCCCCACCCGCGGCGCTCAACGCCCGGAACGCCCAACTCGCTGCTTGTGGCCTCTGGCTGGCGCTCGGGGCGCAACTGCTTGCCCACATCTATCAGCCGGGGCGCTGGGTGCCGTCGCGCGCCAGCCTCGCCTATCGCAATGGCCTGCTCGACGCAGTGCGCAATACGCCAGGCGATGTCTGGCTCGTCGATCACAGCTACGACGGCATTCTCGCCGGCAAGCCTCTGCATCCCGACTGGGACGCATTCGACGCCGTCCTCGCGCTTCCCGATTCGCCGGTAGCCGCGGATTTCCATCGCGCCATCGCGGAACATCGCTACGCCGCCATCCTGCTCGACTATGCGGCCGAAACCTACCAACCTGAAGGGTCGCTCAACGGCCCGGCGATCCAATCTTCATATGGGCTCCGCGCCAGATCGCCCGGCGCCGACCAGCCTAATGTTGTCGGCCAGCCGCAGCTCACCCTGGTGCCCTGCGCCGACATCGGCGCGCCCATCGCCATGCTGCCGCCAGGCACATTCGAAGACACCTCTGCCTGTGGCACGCAGCAAATGGCGCGCCCGTAGCGGAACTCCCGCCATCGGTTTATTCAGCCAATACCTGGCCTTGTGCCCTCGGCCTGAAGGTATACTGGCCGGCAAGTGACGCAATCCCTGAGCTTGTCACTTCCGAATGTGCCCACGCAGAGCTATACGCTGGACCGCCCATCTTCGCCGTGAGACGACAACAGGCCAATGGCTGCCCGAGATCGACGGCTTGCGCTTCGTCGCCATCTTCTCTGTCCTGCTCTTCCATCTCCAGGGCCAATTCGACCACCACTATTCGCTTGTCATCCGCTCTCCATTCGCGCTGGCCGTACGCGCGTTTGGCTTCGGCAATCGCGGCGTGCCGCTCTTCTTCGCGATCAGCGGATTCATCCTGGCTTTGCCTTTTGCCCAGGGCCATCGAGGTGCGGCTCAACCTCCATCGCTGCGACGATATTACCTGCGCCGCCTCACCCGTCTGGAACCGCCTTACGTGGTCAACCTCATTCTGGTCGCGGCTGGCACTCTTCTCATGACTCATTCTGCCTGGCGTCAGGTCTTGCCTCATCTTGCCGCCAGCATGTGCTACCTGCACTACGCGATATTCAACGCGTCCAGCCCAATCAACTCCGTGGCATGGAGCTTGGAGGTCGAAGCGCAGTTCTATATGTTGGCGCCGGCGCTGGCGATGGTCTTTGCGCTGCAACGTCCTGCCGCTCGCCGCGCGGCCCTAATCGCC
>DATNEM010000085.1:0-18999 GCA_035552995.1 Acidobacteriaceae bacterium
GCCGCCAGTAGTCCAAGGACAGCCCACGCGGTCTGCGAAGGAGTACTTGGCCCGATGCCGCGCTGCATGGGATCGTCGTAGCTGCCACAGCTCTCGCCCCAGCCGCCATCGGCATTCTGCACCATGCGTATCCACTCGGCAGCCTGCTGTATAGCCGGCTCGTTGTTCTCGACACCGATGGCTTCAAGTCCGCGTAGAACGAGAAATGTGCCGTAGAGGTAGTTCACACCCCAGCGCCCGAACCAGCTGCCATCCGATTCCTGCTCGCGCAGTACAAACTGGACCGCCTTCTCTACGCGCTTGTCGCGCCGCGTGTAGCCATATGCCGCCAGCATCTCCAGAATGCGCCCCGTGATGTCGACCGTCGGCGGATCGAGCATCGCATTGTGGTCGGCAAACGGGATGTACTGGAAGATCATCTTCGTGTTGTCGCGGTCGAAGCTCCCCCAGCCGCCATTCCTGCACTGCATCGCGAAGATCCACTTGATCGCCCGCTGTGCCACGTCATGCTGATACCGCTCGCGCGGATTGCGCACCTGGTTCAGCGCCAGAAGCACCTGCCCGGAGTCGTCCACGTCCGGGTAAAACTCGTTGTTGAACTCGAAGTACCAGCCGCCGGGTTCAACGTCCTTCACTTTTACCGCCCAGTCGCCCTTGTGCCGCACCTCTTTGGAAAGCATCCAGTCAACTGCCTTCAGCAGCCGCGGATCGGTGTTCGGCACTCCCGCCTCGCCCAGCGCAAACACCGCTTGCGCAGTGTCCCACACCGGAGACATACACGGCTGCATGCGGAACGTCGGCGTCGGATATCCCGGCTCGCCCTGGGGATTATCGATGCCCAGCTTCTCAAACTCATCCATGGCGCGGATAAACTGCGGGTCGTCCTGCGTGTAGCCCAGGCACGCCAGCGCAATAATCGCATTCATCATCGCCGGATAAATTGCGCCCAGCCCGTCCGACATCTCGAACCGCTCCAGTAGCCACTTCTCCGCCATCTTCAGCGCGACGTTGCGTAGCGGCCGGATGTGGATGCGCTCAAACCAGTGCACCATGCGATCGGTAAACAGGAAGAAATTCCGCCAACTGATCCAGTGCTCCTTGTCCCACTTCAAATGCAGGTCGGCGTTCGCGCGCCCTCCGACAAACAGCTCATCGATTCCCTGCTCCGCCGGAATCTTCTTGAAGGGCTTCTTCGCATATGCGATCGAAAGCGGCACCAGAATCGCGCGCGACCACGCAGAAATTTCGTAAATATTGAAGTAGAACCACTTCGGGAAAGTGATCAGCTCCGGCGGCACCGCCGGCACGGCGTCGTACTCATACTGACCGAGGAAGCAGAGATAAATCTTGGTAAATGTGTTGCAGCTCGTCACACCACCATTCGCCAGAATCCACTGCCGCGCCTTCTCCAGAACAGGATGATCCGGCGACCATCCCATCAGCTTCAGCGCAAAGTAGCCCTTCACGGAAAGCGAGATATTCGACGGGCCGCCCGGATAGATGCCCCAGCCGCCGTCTGCATTCTGGTGCCGCAGAATCTCGTTGACCGCGCGCTCCATCTTGCCGCGGTCGCCCGTGCCAAGCAGCGTGTGCATGAAGATGTAGTCGGACTCCAGCATCGAATCCGCTTCGAGCTCGCCGCACCAGTAACCGTCAGGATGCTGCGCACCCAGCAGCCAGTCCGCCGCGCGCGCCACCGATTCGGCGACCTGCGAGAGGCCGACGTCCATGCGTCCATAGCGAGGCTGAACCGGCGCCGCCTGCGGGTTCCGTGAAAATGTGCTCATCGATCGG
The DNA here is from genome assembly GCA_035552995.1 of Acidobacteriaceae bacterium. Classification (GTDB taxonomy): domain Bacteria; phylum Acidobacteriota; class Terriglobia; order Terriglobales; family Acidobacteriaceae; genus Edaphobacter. The sequence continues at coordinate 1,795 of DATNEM010000085.1, forward strand.
TAACTTTCCTGAATCTCCATAGACGGCTATTGCATTCGTTCGGCCGGCCTGGATTCTGGAGCGCGCCTGGGCCCTCAGCGGGCGGCCACCATGCGCAGACTCTTTAGGAATGTGCGGGCGGGGCCGAAGCAATAGCCTGGACAATCTCCGGCGGAAGGCCGAACCGGACATTCTCCGGCATCACCTCCACCTCGTCCACGGACCCATAGCCCATCTCCTGCAGATAATCCACCACATGCTGCACCAGCACCTCCGGCGCGGAGGCACCGGCCGTGACCGCCACTGTATTTACACCTTCCAGCCACGCGGGCTGAATGGAGTCGGCACCGTCGATCAGGTGCGCGTTCGTTTCCAGGTTCTTCGATACCTCAACCAGCCGGTTCGAATTGGAGCTGTTCTTCGAGCCCACAACCAGCACCAGGTCGGCCTCATGGGCCACGTTCTTCACCGCTACCTGCCGGTTCTCCGTCGCGTAGCAGATGTCCTGCGCTGCCGGACCGGCAATGTTCGGAAACTTCTTCTTTAACGCCTCGATCATGTACTTGGCTTCGTCCAGCGAGAGTGTCGTCTGCGTGAGATAGGCGACCTTGTTCGGGTCCGGCACCACCAGCCGCTCCACCTCTTCCACTGTTGAAACCACCTGCGTCACGCTTGGCGCCTCGCCCTGCGTGCCTTCGACCTCTTCATGGTCGCGATGGCCGACCAGCACCAACGAATAGCCCTGCTTGGAAAACTTGATCGCCTCCAGGTGCACCTTGGTCACCAGAGGGCAGGTCGCGTCGATCACCTTCAGATTCCGCTCCTTGGCCCGCGTACGGACTGCCGGCGACACGCCGTGCGCGGAATAGATGACCCGTGCGCCCTCCGGCACCTCGTCCAGCTCATTGACGAAGATCGCGCCTTTTTTTGCCAAATCATTCACAACATAGCTGTTATGGACGATCTCCTTGCGCACATAGATCGGTGCTCCGAACGTATCCAGCGCGATTCGCACAATATCGACGGCCCGCACCACGCCCGCACAGAAGCCCCGCGGCTTCAGCAACAGGACGCGCTTGGTAAGAGGGGTTGCCTCGTTCTTTCGGCTCAGGTCAGGGCTGGCTGCGGTGAGGGTAGTCACCCTTCAAGTATACCGCGCAAAGCCCTTCCCCGGGCACCGGGAAATACCGTGCCACCGGTGCTTCTCCAGGTGCCATCCGGACGACAAAAGCAGACGGCGGTGGGCTTTCATCGGCGGGATCATTGATTCAGAGATCGGACGCCGCGCCCGCCGCCGTCATCTTGTGCAACATTCATGCGTGTTCGTCACACCCCTGGTGCCCGCAGTGGCAACTCAGGGTGGTCATCGCTTTCGCGTCCTCGCAATGGGTCGAGCAGTACTTCTTTCCCGGCGGCGCCATACACGAACAAGCCATATGCGCGCATTTGGTCGGTGTATTGGACATGGTCTCCTCCTCAAGGCCCATCTACCTTCGGTGCGCCAGGGAGAACTCGCCAAACTTGTCAGGTCAGCCCTCCGGTCTCCCGAAGTGGCAGAATTCTACTCTCACTTCGCAATCTTTGGCAGCACAGATTTTGCACCGCTTGCGAAAGCCGGGTCCGTCCATCCACGGACGAGGGTAGGGGCCAATCGCTTACCTGCTCGCCACCAATAGCTGCCGCGCATTCTCCAGGCTCGCCTCCGTCAGCTTCGCGCCGGATAGCATTCGCGCCACTTCCCTCTCGCGCTCACCGTCCTCCATCCTCCGGATGGTGGTTCGAGTCCGCCCGCCCTTTTCCGTCTTCTCAATCACAAAGTGCTGATCGGCAAATGCCGCAATCTGCGGCAGGTGCGTGATGCACACCACCTGCTGCCGCTTGGACAGAGCCTTCAGCTTCTTGCCGACCGCCTCCGCCGCACGCCCGCCAATGCCAATATCGATCTCGTCAAAAACCAGCGTCCGCGGCGTCGGGAGTGGCGCCTGCGCTCCGGAATCCGCCTTCCGCTTGCCCTTGCCCGCTCCCGCCGCGAAGCTCTCCTCCACCGTCACCTTCAGCGCCAGCATCACACGCGACATCTCCCCGCCCGACGCAATCTCCTCCAGCGGCTTCAGCGGCTCACCGGCATTCGTGGCAATCAGATACTGAATCCTGTCCCACCCCATCACCGTCCACGCGCCTTCATCTTCTACCACGGCAACCTCCACGCGGAAGCTCACCTTCATAGCCAAATCATTGATCTGCGCCGTCGCCAGCTTCTCCAGCTTCCCGCCAGCCGACGCCCGCGCCGCGCTCAACTCCTTCGCAGCAGCACGATATTCCGCTGCATCCTTGGCCAGCTTCGCGCGCACTTCCTTCAACAGCTCGTCGCGGTTCTCCACTTCGGCCAGCCGGCGCGCAGACTCCTCTCCAAACCGCATCACCTCCGCCAGCGTCGTCCCATACTTCCGCTTCAGCTTATCCAACGCGGCCAGCCGGTCTTCAATCTCCTCCAGCCGCTCCGGCGAAGCCTGCGTCTCCTCCGCAAAATCCCGCACCGCCGCGCTCACATCCTCTACCGCCGCCTTCGCACTCGCCAACTGCTGCGCCGCCTCCTTGAACCGAGGCTCATACTTCCCCAGTTCCTCCACCTGCTTCAGCGCCGCGGTCAGCGTGGATTCCACCGCGTCCTCGCCCTCATACAGCAACTCATGCGCGCTCATCGCAGCCGTATACAGCCTCTCCGCGTTCGCCAGCACGCGCTTCTCCTGCTCCAGTTTCGCGTCCTCATCCTCGCTCGCAATCTGCGCGTCTGCAATCTCCTTCGATTGAAATCGCCACAGGTCCGCCATCCGCAGCCGGTCCTGCTCGCTTGACTCCAACTCGCGCAACTTCTCCACCGTCTCGCGCCACGCCACAAACGCCGCTCCCACGCGCTCAGTGGCAATTGATCCAAACCGGTCCAGCAACAATCTCTGTTGCGCCTGGTCGAACGACCCCAGCGTCTCGCCCTGCGAGTGGATCAGCCCCAGCTCCGCCGCAAGTTCTCGCAACACCGCAACAGTTGCCGGCTGGTTGTTCACAAACACCCTGCCCTTGCCGCTCGCGCCGATCTCCCGCCGCAGCAGAATGTCGTCCGAGAACGCCTCCGCATCGATGCCGTTCCTGTCCAGCACCGCCAGCGCGCCAGGTGTCGCCTCAAACACGCAGCCCAGCACCGCCTTCTCCGCGCCATGCCGCACCACGTCGCTCGATGCCTTGCCGCCCAGCAGCAGCGCCAGCGCATCAATCAGGATCGACTTCCCCGCGCCCGTCTCGCCCGTCAGCAGGTTCAGCCCCGGCCCGAAGCTCGCCGTCGCGTGGTCGATCACCGCATAGTTTTCCGCCCGCAACTCCAGCAGCATTCGCGCTTCGTCCCTTCGTTAGCGCAAGCCTAGCATGAGGAATCTAGTATTCGACGGCAACGGACCTGACACCGTGATAGCGCACCCCGTCAAATTGATAAAAGTCCTGGGCTCCGTCGCCCGCGCCAAAACCGCGCTTCCCTTCAATGTCGTAAAGTCCGTGGTGGCACGTCCGCTTGAATATGAGCTCGTATGCTATGCCGTTAAATAGCTCACGACCATTCCTTGCATCGAAAATCCAATTACTCACAATTCGGGTTTCCGCACACCCCCGATATCTTCAAACCTGTTCGTCCATCAGGTCCTAACCGCACCCGCAAAAACTTTATGGGCTCATCCGTATCCTGCCGTACCACGTCCTCGATCTGTTTGCGCACAGTGATAGCGAGCTTTGCGTCTGCCAGACTTATGCCTCGGTCAGAAACGTCATCCCCGAGCGCATGCGACAGGAGTAGGCAACCGCAGAGGAGGCACGTAATCCCAGCTATCCTTCTCATGCGCCGAATTATAGGGTGAAACCATACAAAACCCCGTACCACCCGCGATTCCCTCCACCGTTTCTGCCCCATCCTGCGTCCTACAATAGCCATAATGACTGCGCTGATCCTGTCCTCCCCCCTCGCGCTCGCCCTTTTCTTGCTGCAGGACGACTCCATCCCCGGCGGCGTCAACGTTCCGGTTGGCTCGCCAGGCACCGCGCTGCTCGAGACCGTGCGCAACTCCGGCGCAGTCGCTCAGATCGTCCTCATCATCCTGCTGCTCTTCAGCCTCTTCTCGTGGGCCATCATGTTGTCCAAATGGCGGGCCTTCTCTCGCGCCCGCAAGGAGGGTGCACGCTTCCTCCGTGCTTTCCGCAAGTCGGGCCGGCTGTCGGAGATCGCGTCCGTAGCGGAACAGTTCCAACCCAGTCCGCTGGTCCCGGTCTTCATCGAGATCAACGACGAATACCAGCGCCAGTCCGGCGGGCGCGGTCTGCCCCGCAATCCACCCGCGCTCGAACGCGCCGCGCTCACCGCCAGCTCCGAGGCCCTCACCAACATGGAGCAGCGCATGACGTGGCTCGCCACCATCGCCGGCGCCGCGCCCTTCATCGGCCTCTTCGGCACGGTCATGGGCATCATGGACGCCTTCCACGGTCTGGGCACCTCGGGCGCGGCTACCCTGCGCACGGTCGCACCCGGCATCTCGGCAGCCCTCATCACGACGGCGGCCGGCCTCTTCGTCGCTATCCCCGCGCTGATTGGCTATAACCAGCTCACCGCCCAGCTACGCGACTTCGCCGCGCGCATGGACGACTTCGGCCGCGAACTGCTCAACGCCATCGAGAACGCCGCTATGCTCACGCCTTCCGCATCGCAGCCCGCCGCTGCATCCCAGCCCGTCGCTCAAACGCCGGCAGCACCACAGCTCGAAGACCCTCTCGCGCAGATTCGTCGGAGGAATTTCTAGATGGCCTTCACCACACGCGCCGGCGGCATCGCGCGCACGCAGACGGCTCTGGCCGACATCAACATCACGCCGCTGGTCGACGTCGTTCTGGTCCTGCTCATCATTTTTATGATCACCGCGCCCGTACTCCAGTCCGGCATTGACGTCGCGGTGCCGCACACGCGCTCCGTTACGCAACTCACGGAAGAACGCAACGTCGTCACCATCGACCACAGCGGCAATGTCTTTCTGCAGGCCGGAGGAAAAGATACGCCCATCAACCTCGACGACCTGACACTGCGGCTGCGCGCCCTGGCCGGAGCCGACCCCGCAAAGCGCACCATCTACGTCCGCGCCGACCAGCGCGTCGAATTCGGCACGTTTGCCCAGGTCATGGATGCGGTCAAGCGCGCCGGCATCACCAACATCTCCATCGTCACCCAGCCGATCGAATCCACTCCGGGGCAATGACCATGCGTCGTCACAATCAATCGACCGATCAGTCCCCAGCGCTGATCGACCTTGTCATTCTGAGGCGTAGCCGAAGAATCCCCGCATCTGTCGCGACGATACTACCGGGCCAGAGCGGCGGCACTCCATCTGCACTTCAACCAGCAACCAGCAACTAGCATGTCCCTCGCCCTTCCAACCCGCACCCTCCGCACCGCCGCCGATCCCTTCGCGCCAGGCTTCGCAGGCTCGCTCGCGCTGCATGCGGCGCTCATCGCCATTGCGCTCGCCTGGGGCGTCCTGCACCACGGCGACAATTGGGGCGCTAGCAGCACGGCCGGGGCAATCTCCGCAACGATGGTCAGCCAACTACCCGTGCCGCCGAAGGAGTTCACCGACCCGAAGTCGGTCCTCGCCACCGACAATCCTTCCCCCACGGCTCCGCCGCCCACACCGAAGACGGTAGAGGCTCCCGAACCTGCCGCCGTTCCGGTTCCTGTCAAGCCCACCAAGTCGCCGAAAGTCGCAGCAAAGAATAACCCCGCGCCACCGCTGCATCCGCAGCCAACTCCGCCCCAGCCCAATAAGGTCACCACTGGCACCGCGCCGGCGCCGCAGATGGCGATGGCGACGGTGCCAACGCGTGCAGGCACGGTCAGCGTCGGTACACAGGACGCGGCCTTCGGCCAGCGCTTCGCCTACTACGTCAACCAGCTCACGCAGCAGGTTGCGCAGCAGTGGTACACCGGCATGCTCGATCCTGCCGCCACCGGCCACCGCGTCTACATCACGTTTGAGGTCGAGCGCGACGGCTCCGTAGCCAACGTCCGCGTTGCGCAGCCCTCCGGCGATGCCACGCTGGACCAGACCGCGATGAATGCCGTGCGCCGCATCGGCAGCTTCGCGCCGCTGCCAGATGGCTATAACGGCAGCCACATCAACGTCACTTACTACTTCGATCCTCCCCAGCGCCAGTGAACCAGCACACAACCCTGCCCACAGGTCAACCGTCTAACATGAAGAGCATGGTGCGCTCGATCCGACCCTCCCTTTCTCGCCGCCTCAGCTTCTCCAGCAGCCGACAGTTCCCGCTCATCCGCATCGTGTTTGCCATCGCGGTTGCGGCAGCGGTGTTCTATGCTGCGCGCCTCGATGCGCAGGACAACGTTTTCACCGGCACCAACAAGGGCGCAGCCAAGATCCGCATCGCCGTCGCCGACTTCAAAGCCGCCAACTCCGATTCGCAGACCGCCCAACCGAAGACCACCTTCGACTCCACCCTCTATTCGGACCTCGCCAACGCAGGCGTCTTCGACGTTGTATCCAAGAGCATGTTGCCCTCGGGTTCGCCCGGAGCGCCGTCTGAAGTTCATCTGCAGGCATACTCGGACCCACCGCCCAATGCTTCCTTCCTTGCCTTCGGTTCCATTGGCGTCTCCGGCGGAAAACTTCTGGTCAACGGCTTCCTGTACGACGCCAAGAACCAACAGTTCCCCCAGGTGCTTGCCAAGCAGTACTCCGGCGATGTGAGCGAAGAATCCGCGCGCCAGATCGCACACCAGTTCGCAGACGAGATCATCGTGCATCTCGGCGGTGGCCTCCCAGGCATCTGCGAAAGCAAGATTTACTACGTGAAGCAGGAGGGCGCCAACAAAGAGATCTGGATGATGGATTACGACGGCGCCAACCAGCACCAGGTCACGCACCTCGGCACCATCTCCATCGGTCCGCGCGTCGCGCCCGACAACTCGCGCATTGCGTTTGAATCGCTGGGCAAGAACGGCTTCCAGATCCGCATGTACTCGCTGCTGCTCAACCGGCTCGTCACCTTCTCATCCGTCGGCGGCACGAACATTACCCCGGCGTGGTCTCCGGACGGCAACCAGATCGCTTTCTCCTCTTCTCGCAGTGGTGACCCGGAGATATGGATCGCCGACTCCAACGGCGCGCTCGCCCGCCAGGTCACCCACTTCCGGGGGCCTGACTCTTCGCCCACGTTCAACCCTCGCTCCGGCGCGCAGATCGCATGGATCAGTGACCGCACCGGCCTGCCGCAGCTCTACATCATGAACACCGACGGCACCGCTGTGCAGCAGCTTACCGATGGAGGCTACGTCAGCTCACCCTCATGGTCACCCAACGGACAGTGGATCGCCTTTGCCTGGAACCGCAAGTACGGTCCCGGCGCGCCCGGCGGCGAGGACATCTACATGATGGATATTGCGACCAAGGCCTGGACCCAGCTCACGCACGACTCCGGGCAGTGCGACTTCCCCTCCTGGTCGCCGGACGGCCGCCACATCGTCTATGCCTGCTCACCGAACGGCAACACTCCGCGCAGCCGCATCTATTCCCTGCTTGTCTCCGATGGCAGCGCATCCGCGCACGCTCTCACAGGTGCCGGCGGCGACATGCCCAATTGGAGCTGGAGATGACCCCCCGATGTATGGGTACCGATTCAGTTGGGAGTGCTGCCTCGCTCACGAATAAGGCAGCTGTTGCCTCGCACGATGCCGCCTGCTCAGAAGCCCGCGCCATGCCCTTCCCTCTCGGTACCATGGAACGACCGGACAACGGCTCAGGCAGCCGCTGCCAAACCTTTCTTTGCAGCCTTGGTTAACGCAGGAGAATTGACATGACCGATCCCCTCCCCACTTCATCACGCACTCATCTCCACTCGTCACGCGCCTCCGTGCTGCTCGCGCTTGGCCTCTTCGCTCTCGCCGGTTGCCATCATAAGACCGCGCCGGTGAGCCCCTCCGCCAACGCGCCCACCACTACGCCCACTGCGGCCCCCACCGCGAATCTCACCGCGGACCCGCTTGCCATCGATCTCGGCCAATCTGTCGTCCTCAACTGGCGCACTACAGACGCCACCAACGTCACCATCGACGGCATCGGCCCCGTGGCTGTCAACGGCACGCAGACCGTCTCGCCTTCTACCTCCACCAACTTCCACCTCACCGCCAAAGGCGACGGCGGCACCGCTGAGGCCAACGTCCGCGTGACGGTTCGCGTGCCGCAAGCGCCGGTAGCGCCCACTGAAACCTCCAGCGCCGACATGGGCTCCGACGCCGTCTTCCACCAGAACGTTCCCGACATTTTCTTCGACTACGACAGCTACGAGCTTCGCCCCGACGGCCAGACCGCTGCCTCGAAAGCCGCCACCTGGCTCACCGCGCATCCTGACGTCAAGATCGTCATCGGCGGCTACTGCGACGATCGCGGCTCCGCCGAATACAACCTGGCGCTTGGCGAGAATCGCGCCAACGCCGCTAAAACCGCGCTCGTCAACGCAGGCGTCAACTCCTCGCGCGTCCGCGTCGTCAGCTACGGCAAGGAGAAGCAGTTCTGCACCGACGAGACCGAGGAATGCTGGCAACAGAACCGCCGTGCGCAGTTCTCGCTCGATCGCTAGACCGATCTTGGGTGGCCCATCCTTCGCAACGCGAAGGGTGGGTTGCTTTTTCGCGGCAACGTAATGAATCTCGTCATTCTGGAGCGAAGCCCCAGATTCCCTGTATTTGCTTTTCAGGTGCCCGCCAACGTACACCGCTCAGGACGCGACTAAACTTAACCTGAGGTAATCGCATGACCCGACACCGCGCCCTCCCATTCGCCGCATGCACGCTCTTCGCACTCTCGACGCTCGCCACGCCCCGCGCCTTCGCCGTCAACAAAGACATGGTCCAGCTGCAGACGCAGGTCCAGAACCTGCAGGACTCCGTCGCGCGGCTGCAGCAGTCCAACGACGAGCGCATGGGCGTGCTCAAGGACTTAGTCCAACAGACTGCCGATGCCGTGAACAAGATGTCCACCACTGTGCAAGGCCTTGAGCAGCAGATGCGCCAGCAGCAGGAAGCCGCCGGGTCGAAGACCGAACAATTCTCCGGCCAGATATCCTCGCTCAACGATTCGGTCGACGAGGTGAAGGCCCGGCTCAACAATGTGGACAAGGCCCTCCAGGCCATCCAGTCGCAGCAGCAATCCATCAATGCCACACTGCAGAATTTGGGCACCCAGCAACCCGCTAACGGAACAGCCGCGCCGGGCCTGGACCAGAACACTCCGCCAGCGATGACTCAACCCGCGGGCACTCCTCCGCAGCAAGGCCCGCAACCCATGGCGGACAATAAGCCGTCGCCCGATGTTCCCTTCCCCACCCGCCAGGGGCCCTATGCCGGCTCGCGCAACGCGCAGCCTGTTCAGCCCGCCGGCCCGCCGGTCGGCGAACTCTACAACGCCGCCCTGCGTGACTACATTGCCGCAAAATACTCTGTCGCCGCCGATGAGTTCAATCAGGTCATCCAGGCCAACGCGTCCGACAATCTAGCCGGCAATGCCTACTACTACCTGGGCGAAATCGAATATCACGCTGGCAAATACTCCGCCGCGGTCAAAGACTACGACCATGTCCTGAGCGACTACCCCGGTAACCAGAAGATCGCCGTGTCTCACTTGCACAAGGGCATGGCTCTCCTCCAACTGAAGGAGCGTGAGGCCGGCATTTCCGAATTCCGCGCCGTCATCCAGCGCTTTCCTACTACGCCGGAGGCCACCCAGGCCCGCAGCAAGCTCAACGGCATGGGCGTACCGGTCAACGCGCGCCGCTAGCCAGGACGCCGACGCGTTCCCTTAAGCGCGCGTACGGAAGGGTTCCACCTGATCCTTCTGTGAACCTTCTCCTGTACCTTGAACCGTGCGCCGTAAACCTATCATTGGTGCAATTCCCTCCTCGGCTCGTCTAAGCTATTCGTAACAAAGCTCGCGCGGAGATCGCGCGGAGCCTGGACCCGCCCGAGTGAAAGATCGCATACGCAAGCTCGATGCTCCCGGCAATCGCAACGGCAAGCCGGTGCGCTTCGTCGTGGCAGCCCTGATCCTGCGCAGCGTGGAAGCGGAAAGCGGCTCCGCTACAGAAGTGCTCGTCTGCCAGCGCCGGCCCGACCAGCCGATGAGCCTCAAGTGGGAGTTCCCGGGCGGCAAGATCGAGCCCGGCGAGTCCGCCGAAGAGGCCCTGAAGCGCGAGCTCCGCGAAGAACTGGGCATTGAGGCCGTTATCGGGCCGCGCATCACGCAGTTGCGCCACCGCTATCGCAATGGGGCAACCATCGACCTTCAGTTCTTTGTGGTCAATCAGTTCGCGGGCACTCTCGACAACCGGATCTTCAACGATCTGCGGTGGTCCCCGCTCACAGCGCTGCCGACCTTCGACTTCCTCGCCGCCGATCTCTCCCTCATCCGAGACCTGAGTGAAGGCAAGCTGCTTTAGTTTCCGCGCGCCAATCCGATCAGCATCAGCACCGTCAGTCCCGTTCCCAGTGCCGTCAGCGTCCATGCGACAGCGTTGTAAGCGCGGCCGTTCGTCTTGTTACCCATCAGCGACTTCCGGTTCACCAGCACCAGCATGAAAATCAGCACCGCCGGCAGCAGCACGCCGTTCAGCACCTGGGAAAGAACCGCCGCCTTCACCAGCGGAACCCTGGGCATCAGAATGATGATCGAACCCAACGTCAGCAAGCCTGTATAGATCCCGTAGAATACCGGCGCCTCGCGAAAACGCTTGCTCAATCCGCTCTCGTATCCCATCGCCTCGCAGACCGTATACGCCGTCGAGAGCGGCAGAATGGACGCCGCAAACAGCGATGCGTTCAGCAGCCCGAACGAGAACAGGATGAACGCATACTGTCCTCCCAGCGGCTTCAGGCTCTGCGCGGCGTCGGCCGCATCGACGATGTTGTGCAGCCCGGCCGTAAACAGCGTCGCAGCACATGCAATCACAATGAAGGCCGCGACCAGGACTGAAAAGACCGACCCAATCACGGCGTCGAGCTGTGCCAGCTTCAACTTCGATGCGCTCGCCCCTTTATCCACGACCGAGGCCTGCAGGTAGAACTGCTGCCATGGAGCTACCGTTGCGCCAATGATTCCTACCGAGAGGAACAGGTACTCCGAATTGCGCAGATCGTGCGCTCGCGGCAAACGCAGCGTCTGCCGGATGGCGCTTCCCCAGCTGGGGTGAGCCAACGCCGCTGTGACGATGTACGCCACATACAGAAACGAGAGAAACACAAAGATCTTTTCGAGTTTCTTGTAGTCGCCAAAGACCACCAGCGCCCAGACCAACACCGCGGCAATTGGCACCGAAATGAATTTGTTGATTCCGAAAAGCTGCCCGCTGCTCGCAACACCCGCAAACTCTGAGATGACGTCGCCCAGATTGCACAACACCAGCCCCAGCATCAGCGTCGCCGTAATCCGCAGTCCGAACTCCTCGCGGATCAGCTCGCTCAGGCCTTTACCGGTGACCACGCCCATGCGCGCGGAGATCTCCTGAGCAAAGCACAGCATGATCGCCATCGGAATAATCGTCCACAACAGTCCGTAGCCGAACTTCGCCCCTGCGGTTGCGTACGTATAGATCCCGCCGGCATCGTTGTCCACATTGGCCGTGATGAAGCCAGGCCCCAGCACCGCCAGAATCAGCAGGATGCGCGTCCGCCACGTCCGCCAGAAACGCATCATCCGGCCACCGCCATGGCAGCGTACTCGCGCTGTACCAGCGCGTAAAACCTTCGGGCCGATTCGGCGAGCACGTTATCTTCTGCGGTGCGGACATTCTTTTGGATATGCGCCGGACTCTTCGACGAAAACAAAATCACGCTGTTCGCATTCTGTTCGAGCGCCGCCTTCAGCATCAGCGCAGCGAGCACTCCGCTGTCACTCAGGTCCGCGCCCACCTCATTGGACCACTGCGCTGCCCTGCCTCGATCGCTCGCGATTGCTGAATGCAGCGCACGGAAGTTCTCCGTCAGTGCACGATGATGCATCCGGAAGCTGCTCATATTGCGAACCGGCGCATCCTTCACAGACCACTCAAACTGCACAACGCGGCAATACTCGGGGCGCTCAGACATCAGCGCTTCGGACCGCGCCCGCTCGCTGCCCACACCGAATGTTCCAATCTTTCCGGCGGCGACCTCGTTCTCCAGCAGGCGGAGCAGACCATCGTCGATCAGGTCTTCCACGGTCGCCTCATGCAGCAGCCAGACATCGATTCGCTCCACCTTCAACTCATGCAGGCTGCGCCCCAGCGACGCTCTCGCCTCCTCGGCAGTGAACCTCGGCCGCTCGGCCGAAGTCGCCGCCGTCTTGCTCGCAACCTTCAACATGCTTTTCTTCAACCCCGGCATCATGCGGAGGACTGGCCGCGCTACGGACCGCGCCATCGACAGAACTCCCTGCCGCTTCGGCGGTGCAATGCCGAACTTCGTGGTCACGGTCACATCAGCCCGGCGTCTCGCGAGAAATTCTCCGAGGCAGCTCTCCGCCTGCCCAAATCCATACATCGGAGCAATATCGAAGTGCCGAATCCCCGCGTCATACGCGGCGTCCAGCATCGCGAGCGATTCCCTCCGGCCCGTCGCGCCCATCAGGCTCGAGCAGCCGAAGCCCAGCCGCGTTGTCCTTCTCCCCGTGGTTCCGAGTTCGATCGTGTCCATGGCGACGCGGAAAGCTCCCCTCTAGCACGATAACCCGCGAGCATCGACTTGCGCCCGAAGTCCATCGATTCATCAGGACTTTATTTGCTATCGATTCAGATGCTCGGCCAGCCGCACCGCAAGCGCGAGCACGGTGTGTGTGGGGTTGGAGAAACCTGAGGTGGGAAACACCGCTCCGCTGCACACGTAGCAGTTGTTTGTGCCATGCAGGCGCAGATTTGGGTCCACCACACCATCGCGCGGCGATGCCGCCATACGCATGCCCCCCATATGGTGATTGCTGTCGTCGCATCGCGTGCGATAGGCCGGATCACCCTGCGCCAGCTGTCCATCGATCTCCATATCTGCAACACCGGCCAGCTCGCGCTTCGCAATCTGAGCAAACTCCAGGATCGTCCGCTGCTCCACGTCTGAGATGCGCCAGTCCAGCCGCGTACGCAAAAGCCCGAGTGAATCCCGCTCATCGCAAAGCGAAATGCTGCTGCCCGATTGCGGTTCCTGCTCGCAGTGGACGCGCAGTTGAATCGCCGAATCCTCCGGGTTATAGGCGCGATGGGCCGCCTTGTACCGCCATCCCTGCCGCGCCAGCAGTGGGAGATTGCCCATCAGACTCGCAATATCCGCGCCATTGACTTCGGACATGCGGCCGCGCAGCACCTTCTTCGCCGTGGCCTTTAAGTGGTCCAGCTCCTTATCCATCTTGCTGACGAAATACATCGTCGCGCCCGCATTGAGCGCCCGGCGCTCGCGTTGCGCTTGTTCGGTCAGCTTAATCTTCGGGTGATACTTGAACCCGCCCAAAAAAATATTGTCGAACCGCTCGTGAAACTTCCCCCAATCTCTCACCCGCATCGCCGCGGCATTGCTGTCAATGTGGTCCTGGAAATGTTTCCCCACCAAGCCGGACGCATTCCAGGGCAACCCGCCGGCGCGCGGTTGCAAGAAAAATCGGGAACTTTCAATAGCCCCGAGACAGAACACATACTGCTCCGCCTCAAAGAGCACGCTTTTCCCGCCTAACGTTCGTGCACGCACTCCAACGACGCGCTCGATGTCCATCTCCACCCCGACCGCATTGGCGTGCAGCCACACCGCGATCTGCTCCCCTTCGAGCGCCGCGCGATGCAGCACAGCGAAATTCGGCTCCGGACACCACCGCGAAAGATATGCGATCAGCGATGAATGTTGCGGCTCCTCGAGACCAAGGCCGCGCCAGACCTTTGCATCTTCGCGTGTGACTGCGGCCAACCCCTCGAGTTCCAGCGCCCGCTCGTAGTGGCACGTCAGCTCGCTCTTCCCGAACGGCCAGCCGCTTCCGCTCACCCATTCGCGCCGCTCGAAGTCGATCGCATCCAGCTCAAGAATCTGCCCGCCCCATCGTGTCGTCGTGCCGCCATGTGCGCGGAAGCGTCCGGCATGCACGCCGCGATGCGTCAATCCCACTACGTCACTGCGGTACGGCTCTTGGGATGCCTCTTCAATCTCAGCGCCGCCGCCCTCCAGCAGCGTCACACGCCTGCCCAACCGCGCTAGCTCCACGGCCAGCACAATCCCCGCCGCGCCCGCGCCCACGATGCAGACGTCCGCACGTTCACCCCGCGCCGGCGTCTCGCGTTCGAGATCGCGGATCAACGCTCCTTAGCTCCGCTCGATCTGGCTGCGCTGTCCTGCTTGCTCCGCACACCCGCCAGAATCTCCCGCGTCTGGTCAACAATCAGCCCCACCTGCCAGTCATTGTGATAGCCGCTCTGCTCCGCTCTCGCTCGTCCCGCCGCCGCGATGCGCCCCCGGGCAGCCTCGTCCGGCAGGTAGCGCCGAATCTTCTCCACGCACTCCTCTATCGTCGAGAAGAAGACGGCCTCTTCATCCTCGCGGAACCGCGCCAGATGTCCTTCGGATCGCTCCGCCAGCAGAAAACCCTCACACGCCGCGATCTCGAAACTCTTATGTGCAAACTCATCCTGATTCGCATGCGTCAGGAAGCTCAAATTGATCTTTGACCGCCAGATGCCTTCGCGATAGTCATCTTTGAAAAGCTCTCCATGGCCGCGATATATCGCCCTCACCGCCTCGGCAGAAAGATGCTCCTTCCACACCAATCCACCTGACACCGCAACCGGCACATCAAACTCTTTCCAGAGGCGCGTCAGAAACTCGCCGCGCCGGTCATATGGCGTACCGATAAACGACACGTCGCGATCGCGGTCCTTGTCGCTCCATCCGTCTGGCGGCGGAAAGTGGACGGTCGGCTCGTACGCCGTCTGGATCTTGATGACATCGCGCGCGCCGCCTTGTTCATAGTCCGCAATATTTTTGTCCCGCTGCACCACGTGCAGGTCGTAGTGCGGAATGTCCTTCATATATAGCCGCCAGCCCGGATCCTGCCTCGTGCCAAACGGATTGTCGATCATGTAGCTCACTGTCGCGATGCCCATCGCGCGCAAGCGGTCGAGCGTCGCAGGCTTCATGCCCAGCAGCTTGTCCGTCCACACCACGTCTGGCCGCTCGCGCTCCGCCATCGCCAGCAGATCGCGATTCATGCGCGCAATCCACGGCCCCGCAGCCAGCCGGAACGCAATCTTGCCGACCAGCGCATTCGACGGCTCGTAGGCGTAGGAGTTCAGCTGCACCACGCGATGCCCCAGCCGCTCCAGCGCCCACAACCGATACAGCGCCGAGTCCTTCTCATCCAGCGCCCCCGCATACAGAATCTTCAGCGGCGCTCCTGCCGCTGCGCCCGGCACCGCTGGGTGCCCCGCATCTCGATCCCGAGATGTGGGGGTGACATCACGCGCTGGCGTATTCGCCTTGTATGTCTCTTCGCCCACCATCGCTCACTCACTCAACTCAACGTGCGCAGTTGCGCAATCACCTGCTCCGCATAGATCACGCCCGCCAGTTTCTTCTGCTCGTTCAGCACCGGGAGTGCCCGCAGGTTGTATTTATCGAACAGCTCCGCCACCTTCTTGCCGCCCGCATGGATGTCGCACGTAACAGTGTGGTCGTCCGCTAGCGCCTTCAATGACGCGTCGCGCGGTGCCAGCAACACCTTCACCAGCGGCACCAGCCCGTGCAGCGTGTCCGTCTCATCTACCAGGAAGATGTGCGTCAGCGTCGCCAGGTCGCCTTCAAACTCCTTCAGCGCGGCCACCGCCTGCTCCACTTCTGCATCCGGGGGAAGCGCCACATAATCCGTCGTCATCTCGCCGGCCGCGGTGTCGCTGGAAAACTCGAGCAGCTCCTCCACGTCCTGCCGCTCCTCGGGGTCCATCTCGTCCAGAATCGCCTCGGAGCGTTCCTCCGGCAGCTCGGCCAAAAAGTCCGCCGCGGCAGCCGGGTCCATCTCCTCCACAATGCCAGCCACGTGCTCGTTGTCCAAAGACTCCGTCAGCGCCTTCTGCATCCGCGGCTCAATCTCTTCCAGCGTCTCCGCCGCCACCTCTTCATCCAGCGACGTGAACAGCGCCTGCCGCTCCGCCGGCGCCAGCTCTTCCAAAATGTCCGCAATATCCGACGGATGCATCTTCGCCAGCCGGTCCTGCTCGATCTTCAGCTTCACCCGCCGCGCCGGATCGCGGTCGATCAGGTCCACAAACTCCCACGGGATCAACGTCGTCCGGAACCGCCCCGAAATGCGCTCCACGGCCGTCACCGGCAAGCCCTTCAACAGCCGCCGCACCGCGCCCCGCGTGCCTACCTCTACTTCGGCGATGCGCAACTGCAGCGCGCAACCGTCTTTCAGATCGTGCGCCTCGCAGTCGCCGCCCTTCGCGCCGTCGCCGTTCACCGCCTCCCACACCAGGTCCACGTCATTGACGCGCACCACCTTGTGCCCATGCACATCGATAATCTGCTGGTCCAGCAGATCGCGCTCCAGCAATAGATACGCGTCATCCTCCGGCATCGGGGTCGGAACTGCGCCGGTGCGGAGGCGCAGCCCCCCGTTCCGGTTCAGTTCGAGGTCGATAACCGCGGCCAGCATCCGCTTCTCACGCCCCATTCCAGCCCCGCGTAACACCAGCGCCTGAACATGGCTGGCGTCGGTCGTGGGGCTTACCGCGAACTCATGCACTCGGCCCACGGGGCGGCCTGCAGCATCCGCAACCGCGACACCCATCAGGGCAGAGACGCTCGTCGTCACATTGGCATGTTTCGTCATGCGCGAATTCTTATCCAATCCTTTCGCCATCCTACCCGCTACCAATAGAAGCCGTCATCCCGGCGTGGATGCGCCATCCGGGCTCGCCTTGGGTGGGAATGAGTCAGTCTCTACTAGTCCCGAGTCTTCCCATCCTTGACATCGCCCTCGCCCTGCAAGCACACTGCCATCACCACCGCAACCACGCTGCGGATCCTCGCCGCCGGCGGCCATCCGTGATCCGAGTGCCCGATTCGACCACAAGCCGAGTCTCCATGACCCTTCCCTCCACGCTGGACAGCGTCAACTCCGTCGAAAAGACCGC
>DATNEM010000086.1:0-5207 GCA_035552995.1 Acidobacteriaceae bacterium
TGCTTGTGCCGCGGACTGAGTTCCTCGTCGAGCGGCTTGAGTGAATAAAGGACAATCAGCTCAGTGGATCAGCAGACCCGTCACGCATTGAAAGAAGATAAGTTTGTCAGCACCACCACGCATGGCCTGGAGTGGGCGACCGAGAACCGGCAGCCGTTGATTCTCTGGGGTGCGATCGCGGTCGTCGTCATTCTGGCAATCGTGCTGGGAGCTGTGATCTATAACAGCCGCTCGGATGCGGCCTCGGCTGCTTTTGGCTCGGCCATGCAGACCTACCAGGCTCCGCTGGCGCAGCCAGGAGAGCAGGTTCCTCCGGGAACGAAGACTTTCCCGACCCGAGCAGATCGCGCAAAGGCTGCGAATGCGCAGTTTGTCGCCGTTGCGGACAAGTACGGCATGACCCCGGATGGGAGAACGGCGCGCTATTTCGCCGGCCTGACGTACATGGAAGCGGGGCAGACGCAGCAGGCTGAAGACACTCTGAAGAAGGTCGCGGATGGATCCAACCGCAACCTGGCGGCTCTGGCAAAGTTTGCGCTGGCGGCTCTGTACCGCGGCACGAATAAGGACCAGCAAGCGATTGAGCTGTACAACGAACTGGCGGCGAAGCCGACAACGACCGTCTCCTACGGAATGGCGAAGCTGACGCTGGCGGACATGTACATCGCAGAAGGAAAGCAGGACGAGGCAAAGAAGGTTTTTGCCGAGGTGAAGGACAAGGATCCTAAGGATCCGGCCGGGCAGATCGCGGCGCAACAGTTGAACGCTGGGAATCCGGGACAGAAGCTGAACCTGCCGCAGTAATCGGCTGACGGTACGTGGAAGGGGCGCCTCGCGGCGCCCTTTTCATTTGCCGTCAGTGGTGCTCGGTGTGAAGTTGAGCGGCGACGGCGTTGGGGCTGATGGTGGATTCAGGAATCAGCGATGCGACGGCCTGTGAGCGGACCGCTTCGACGGTCTTCCACTGATCTTTGGCAAGCGGTTTTGGGTACCAGTCGGGCAGCGGCATGGCGATGTAGTCGGCGAGTGCCTGCGCGCTGGGCTCATACAGCGCGCGCAGCGCATGGAGGCGGGCGGGCGCCTGAGGGTCGCCGCAGAGGCGGAGGTTGGCCTGAAGCATGAAGTCGCAGACCTGGGTGAACTGCTCGGCAGGCAGCCGATGCGGTCCGCCGCTGGCGCGCCATGCGGCCTCGACCTGCTCGAGATGAAAGACGTGGCAGAGGTCCACCAGCGCGTGGCGTCCGACGGCGAAGGTGAGCTGCGCCTGCCGCGAGGCGGTGCCGGGAACGATGGAGATCAGCAGCGCGCAGGTATCGAGGATGCAGGTGAGGGCCGAGAGCCAGCTCTGGTTGTCGTGCTGCGAGCGGTAGTAGCAGAGGATGGGGTAGGAGATGTGGGATTCGAGGATGTCGGCGGCCCAGCGCTCCCACTCGATGAGGAGGACGACGAGCGCTTCCTGTCCGCCGTCGAAGGCATGGCGGCGGAGGAGTTCGGCGGACGTGGGGGGCGAACCGGCGCGGCCGTCGAGCAGGGCGACGGAGACCTCGCGGCGGGAGAAGGCGCCGTAGAGAACGGGGACGTATCCGATGACGAGTGCAACCAGGCCGAGGCCGCTGGCGCACTCAAAGATGATGATGGTGCGCGCGGCGATCGAGCGCGGGACTACGTCGCCGAGGCCCAGGGTGAAGAGCGTCGTGCCAGAGACGTAGAGATCGGTGCGGAGGCGGTCCGGGTGCCAGGCGAGCCCCAGCGGATCGGTGAAGGGCGAGCCGAGCGCGTAGAAGAGCAGCGCGTAGCCGAAGAGCAAAAAGCCGGCCCACACCACGAGCAGCAAGAGCAGGGACCCGGGGCCGTAGATGGAATAGAGCTGCTCACGTGCCTTGCGATTCGAGATATGGCGGACGACGAAAGACCAAGGTATCCACGTAACGATGTAAAAGAGCCGCGTGATGCGGAGATGGCCGACAGGGCGGCGCGGCAGAATGATGGTCTGAAAGGCGTCGACCAGCACGGAGAGGCAGAGCAGCAGGCCGGCGATGAGAGCTGCGGTGCGCATGGCTCATTGTAGGTTCAAGGTGCGAGGTGCGGGGTTCGAGCAGGCTCGAGTGGCGAGGTGTGGACGGCAAATACTGGGATTCTGGAGCTTCGCTCCAGAATGATGAGCGTTATTGGTAGACTCGAAAACGGTGCTAAACAGGCTTATCTTTGCGAATCTTGCTCATCGGCCGGTGCGCACGCTGCTGAGCGTACTGGCGATTGCGGTGGAAGTGACGATGATTCTGACGCTGGTGGGCGTCAGTTATGGGACGCTCGACTCGTCGGCAAACCGCGCACGCGGCGCGGGGGCAGATATTGTGATCCGGCCGCCGAACTCATCGGCGATGTCGTCGCTGAACTCGACCCCGATCCCCGACAAGTATGTCGCATGGCTGGCAGGCCAGCCTCACGTTGTTGCGGCGACGGGCACGGCGGTGATGGCCCTGGGCAATGGCACCCTCGACTCGATTACTGGAATCGATTTTCCGGCGTTCAACAAGATGAGCGGCGGCTTTGTGTACCTCAATGGCGGCGATCCGGCCAATGACACCGAGATCGCAATGGACGAGTTTTACGCCCGGCAGAAGCATCTGCATGTAGGCGACTCCATCCAACTGGTGAACCACACCTGGCGGGTGTCAGGAATCTACCAGGACGGCAAACTGACCCGCATGTGTGTGCGGCTGCCAGCGCTCCAGGCAATTATGCCGGGCGGCGAGAAACATCTCACGGTTCTTTACGCGAAGCTGGACGATCCGAAGCTTGCCGACCAGGCGAAAGAAGATCTCAAAGAAAAGCTGGTGAACTATCCGGTCTACACGATGGAGGAGTTCGTCTCCATGTTCAACATCAGCAACATTGGCATGCTGAAGGACTTTATCGGGGTCGTGATCGGTGTGTCGGTGATTGTCGGGTTCATCGTGGTGTTCATGGCGATGTACACGGCGGTTTTGGAACGCACGCGCGAGATTGGGATCATCAAGGCAGTAGGCGGCGCACCGGGCTTGGTGCTGCAGATGCTGATGCGCGAGACAGTGCTGCTGGCTCTGCTGGGAACGGTGGCCGGCATCGCGCTTACCTACGGCACGCAGTGGATCATGCAGCACGCAGTTCCCGGAAGCCTGACGCAGGAGACCGTCTACCTGTGGTGGCTTTATGCGGGCCTGATCGCGGTCGGCGGCGCGCTGTTGGGCGTAATCGTGCCGGCGGCGAAGGCGATGAAGCAGGACGTGACCGAGGCGTTGAGCTATGAGTGATCCTCAAATCGCAGGCGCGCAGACTGTGGACACGATAGCGAATCGCGGTTCAGGCGGGAACGCGCCCATCATCCGGGTGCGCGGGCTGACAAAGGTCTACCACGTGGGCGAAGTCGACGTTCATGCGCTGCGTGGCGTGGACCTGGACGTGATGGCGGGCGAGTTTGTGGCGATCGTCGGCGCATCGGGGTCGGGGAAGTCGACGCTATTTCACATCCTGGGCGGGCTGACGCCGCCGACGGCGGGAACGGTGACGATCGCGGGCAAGGACCTCGCGCACATGTCCAACAGCCAGCGCACGGAGCTGCGCAAGGGCACGGTGGGATTTGTCTTCCAGAAGTACAATCTGCTGCCCACGCTGACGGCTGAGGACAACATCAAGATTGTGGAGTATATTGGCGGGCGTTCCACGGAGTTCACTCCGGAGTTTGTGGAGGTGCTGAAGCTGCTGGGGATTGCGGACCGGATGAAGCACAAGCCGAGCAAGCTCTCCGGCGGGCAGCAGCAGCGTGTGGCGATCGCGCGGGCGGTGGTGAACCATCCGGCGATCCTGCTGGCGGACGAGCCGACGGGGAATCTGGACAGCCAGAACTCGACGGCGGTGCTGGGGCTGCTGAAGGACCTGAACCAGCGTCTGGGGCAAACCATCCTGATGATCACGCATGACCCGGAGGCGGCATCCTATGCCGGGAGGAGCGTGCATATTCGGGATGGAACGATTGTGTAGGAAATGGCGCAAAGGGCTCGGCTGGGCCGAAAGGCCAGCTATCCGGGCGACCACTGGACGGCGAAACTTACCTAATGGACGACTCGTCTATGAAACGATCCAGTGAGAAATCCGGGATGGAACTGCCCGTCGAGAGGCAGCCGGAGATGCTTTGCGGCAAGGTTGGCGCAGGCGCCAGATTCATGAGAATCAAAGCTTTTTTGAGGACGGACGGAGCGCCGGTGCTGGCCACACGAGCGTTTCTGCCATTACAATCGAGGGGACAAAGACAAACCCCACTGATGCGTTTCGGAATCGCGAGCAACGCGCCGGACGTAAGGAGACCCACCGCGCCATGAAATTGAATGCACGTCTTACGGTCCTGGCCGCACTTTTTTCAGTGCTCGGTACGACCACCGGATGTAATTTTCTGAAGTCGCGCGACCAGCTGACCAAAGGCGTCGCCGCGTTTAAGAACGCTCAGTATGAGCAGGCGACCAATTACTTTCAGAACTCCGTGAACCTGGACCCGACGAACGAAACCGCGAAGCTGTACCTTGCGACCACCTACGCGTCGCAGGTCGTGCCGAACCTGACCACGCCGGACAATCTGGCCATGGCGCAGAAGGCGATGGACAGCTTCCAGGCTGTGCTGCAGAAGAACCCGAACGACGTGACGGCCCTGAAGCAGATCGCATCGATCAATCGCAACATCCAGAAGTTTCCCGAGGCGAAAGAGTACGAATTGAAGGTGATCGCGGCGCCCCAGGCCACCGACAAGGACAAGGCTGAGGCGGACTATATCGTCGGCGTAGTGGACTGGCAGCTCGCTTATAAGAACGCCCTGAACATCCTCGCCAAAGAAGGCTTCTCGACGGTGAACGGCCTGACGGGCGATCCGAAGAAAAGCAAGAACGCCTGCGCGGAGATTCTGAAAGAGAACGCCGACCTGGTGAAGGAAGGCATGGACTACCTGAACCAGGCGATCCAGCTCAATCCGAACTACGACGACGCGATGCAGTATCTGCAGCTGGACTATCGCCTGCAGGCCGAGCAGGAATGCGGCAAGGATGCCGACGCTGCGCGCAAGCAGGATCTGGCAACCGCGGATGAGTGGAGCGCGAAAGCCATGGGCGCGCGCAAGGCCAACGAACTCGCGAAGGAAAAGAAGGCCAACACTGGCGGAGTGACGCTCGGGAACCAATAGG
>DATNEM010000087.1:0-5238 GCA_035552995.1 Acidobacteriaceae bacterium
TGAACTTCGCGGTCATCGGGCTGAACGGCCGGGCGGGCGCGCATCTTTCGTCGCTTCGCGCCAACCAGAAGGATGCGCGCATTGCGCAGGTTTGCGATGTGGACAGCGTGATTCTGGACCGGTTTGCGGGGAAGACCACCAGGGCCATGGGCGACACGCCAAAGAGCGAGCGGGATTTCCGCCGCGTGCTGGAGTCGAAGGACGTGGACGCCATCACCATTGCGACGCCGGACCACTGGCACGCGCCGATGGGAATCCTGGGCCTGGCTGCGGGCAAGCATGTCTATGTTGAGAAGCCATGCTCTTACAACCCGCACGAGGGCGCGCTGCTTGTGGCGGCGGCGGCGAAGTCCGGCAAGGTATGCCAGATGGGATCGCAGCAGCGCTCGTCGCCGCACACCATTGAAATCGTCGGACGAATCCACGAAGGATTGATCGGGCGCGCGTATTGGGGCGAGACCTGGTACACGAATACCCGCAAGCCTATCGGAGTGGGCAAGGCGATCCCTGTGCCGGCGACGCTGGACTGGGATCTGTGGCAGGGGCCCGCGCCGCGCACGGAGTACAAGGACAACGTGCATCCGTACAACTGGCACTGGTTCAGGCGCTGGGGCACGGGCGAGACGCTCAACAACGGCACGCATGAAGTCGATGTGGCCCGCTGGGCACTGGGCGCGGAGTGGCCCACGCGCGTGACCGCGGCCGGCGGCCGCTATGCGGCGAAGGACGACTGGGAGTTCTACGACACGCTGGACACCAGCTTTGAATATCCCGACCAGCTCATCACCTGGAAAGGCGACTGCTGCAACGGCAAAAAAACTTTCGACCGTGACCGCGGCGTGATGATCCACGGCACCAAGGGCAGCGTCCTGATCGATCGCGCGGGGTTTGAAGTCTACGACGGAGCGGACAAGAAGATCGAGGAGTATCGGGTGCCGGGCCACGCGGCAACCGCATCCGCAGATACCGTCGGCGCCGACAGCATGACGGACCTGCACTTCGCCAACATGATTGCCGCGATCCGCACGGGCGAGAAGCTGCACCAGCCGATCGCGCAGGGCAACGTTGCGGTGACGATCCTGCAGCTATCGAATATTGCCTACTTCACAAAGCGCGACCTGAAACTGCATCCGACGAACGGCAAGATCGTGGGCGATGCCGAGGCCGAAGCGATGACGCGGCGCAAGGCGTACGCGCCCGGGTGGGAACCGAAGGTTTAGCGCCGCGCGGGGACACCACGCGGATCGGCGCGCCGGTATCATTGCATTCATGGCAAAGCCGCATAATTTGGAAAAAGTTCGCTGGGGTGTGCTGAGCACCGCCAACATAGGGGTGAAGAAAGTGATCCCCGGCATGCAGAAAAGCGCCGTGTGCGAGATTGCCGCCATCGCCTCGCGCGACGCGAGCAAGGCCGGCGAAGCGGCGAAGGCGCTGGGGATTCCGAAAGCATACGGCTCCTATGAGGAGCTGCTCGCCGACCCTGAGATCGATGCGATCTATAACCCTCTGCCCAACAACATGCATGTGCCCTGGACGGTGAAAGCCGCTGAAGCGGGCAAACATGTGCTGTGCGAAAAGCCCATCAGCATGACCGTGGAAGAAGCCGAGACCCTGCTGAGCGTGCGCGCACGCACCGGCGTCAAGATCGGTGAGGCATTCATGGTGGTGTGCCATCCGCAGTGGGTGCGCCTGCGCGAGTTGCTGCGCGAGGGCCGCATCGGGGAACTGCGCGCGGTGCAGGGTTTCTACAGCTATTACAACGTAAGCCCGACGAACATTCGCAACAAGGTGGATGCAGGGGGCGGGGCGCTGATGGACATCGGCTGCTACATGGTGCTGGCGGCGCGATACGCCTTTGAACAGGAGCCGCAACGTGTAGTGGCCTCGATCGAGCGCGATCCCGCGATGAAGACCGACCGGCTGACTTCGGCAATTTTGGAGTTTGGCGAAGCCAACGGGTCGGCCGGGCAGGCAGTCTTCACGTGCAGCACACAGCTTGTGCCGTTCCAGCGGCTGGAATTTCTCGGAACCAAAGGACGGATCGAGCTGGAGATTCCGGTGAATGCCCCGCCGGACCATGAGACGCGCCTGCGCAACGACACCGGCGCAGACGTCTTCGGCGGCGGTGTGACCACCGAAACCTTCCCTGTATGCGACCAGTACACATTGCAGGGCGACGCATTCTCGCGCGCAATTCTGGAGAACACCGAGGTCCCCGTGCCGCTCGAGGCGGCGATCCGCAACATGGCGGTGATCGAAGCAATCTTCCGCTCGGGAAGATCAGGGCAGTGGGAGCAGGTGTAGCGGACGGGCACGCGCCGAGCAGTTTCCGAACCGCAGGGAACAGGCAGGGCGTCTAATAGAAACTGGACGAGCGAATGGCATTCACTAGCGCGACTGATCCCGAACCGAAGACCTTTGACAGTACGCTGAAAAGCGCGCATACCACCATGGTCTTCGGCGAAATCGTCTCGCTGGCGGTGGACAGCTTCCGCGCGGGCAAGGCGCGCTTTCTGCTGACCATGCTGGGCATGGTGATCGGCTCCGCGTCGATCATTCTCACGGTGGTCGTTGGCCAGACAGGCAAGGATTATGCGTTGAGCGCAATCTCCAGCCTGGGGCCAAACAAGATCGAGATGCAGTACTCGGGCGGCAGCATCATTGGGCCGGACAACCAGAGCATGCCAGACTATATGACTCTGGACGACATGCAGCAGGTGGTGGATACCGTGCCGGGCATCGTCGCCTACTCGCCGATGCTGGAGGACCATGAGAGCGTCGGCATGGGGGATGGCACCAGCAAGGAGTGCATGCTGCTGGGCGTTTCGCCGCAGTACAAGTATGTGCGCGGCCTGGTGGTGACCGCCGGCCGCTTCTTCGATGAACAGGACGCCTCTGCGCATGCCAAAGTGACCGTGCTGACCGAACCGCTCGCCGTAAAGCTCTTCGGCAGCGATCAGGCCGCCGTGGACCGCGACGTTACGATCAAAAGCATTCAGCTGCGCGTGATCGGCGTCTTCAAGGAGAGCATTCCCACATACGGCCAGTCGGAGATCTCGGATGACACCCTGCTGATTCCATATGAGGTGGCCCGCTACTTCACGGGCAGCAACAACCTCAAGGAGATCTTCTTCCGCATGCAGAACTCCGGCCAGGTGGAGGCTGCTGCCGCTAAGATCACGGCGCTCATCAGCAGCCGGCACCGCCCAGGCAGTGTCTACCGCCCACAGACCTTCACCGAACTCTTGAAGACGGCCGACAACATCTCCACCGACCTGACCTGGGTGCTTGTACTGGCTGCGGCCATTACGCTGATCGTCTCGGGCGTCGGCATTATGAACTCCATGCTGGCCAACGTGAGCGCGCGCATCCGCGAGATCGGCATCCGCAAGGCGCTGGGAGCAACGCGCCGGGAAATAAGGCTTCAGTTCCTCACCGAATCGGTCTTCATGTCGCTCTCGGGCGGCATTGTGGGCACCCTGCTTGGCATCAGCGTTCCGCTGCTAATAGGGTTCCTCACCCCGTTCAAGATACCCGTAGGCTGGGGCGCGGCGCCCATCGCGCTGGGCACGTCGGTGCTGGTGGGCGTCATCTTCGGTACAGTTCCAGCCAATCGCGCAGCGCGGCTCGATCCCGTTGAGACGCTGAAGTACGAATAAGAAGCGAGAGCGAAGTATTTATCGCTGCCTCGGGACAGCAAACGTCACCCCGGAGCAAACGCGCTGGCCCGCGCTTCCCAACAACTTCCGATTTGAATGGGGCGACGCGAGCTTTTGAAATGGCCCGTTAAGCGCCTACGTGGCTGCCTCTGTCAGAGGAAGCCACGTAAACTGCGACGGACCGAGATATCGCGGTGGAACTTCAGTAGGGGCTTATGACGCCGCCTGAGTCGTTACGCCTGAACCTGTATGCGCCGGCGAACCAGCAGGCCCGCGCCTAGAATCCCAGTGCCCAGCAGGAACAGGGATGACGGCTCAGGAGTGACAGCGCGCGGCCCGGCGATGCCGGAGAGTCCGGTATTTCCATTTTTGTCCAGGATGTCGGCTACGAACAGCACGCCGTCTGCGTTGGCGACGAAATCCGAGAGGTTAATCGTCATACCGGTGATATCGAAGGTCAGTTCGGTGACTCCCGTGTTGCCGCCATTGGCCACTGTATTCAACTGAAAGGCGAAGTCGCCCAGCGACGTGGGGCTGGCCGAGGCCGGATCGTGATTCGTAAACGTCCAATCGGTGCTGCTGTGGTGGCCTGCGGCGCCGGAATTATCCGTGGTGCTGAGGGAAACGTTGATGCTGTTTGCGCTCGTAAGGCCGTTCAGATCGAAGGCGAACCCAGGATGATTGGTTCCGCTTCCCGTGCCCGCGAAGAACTGCGCGCCGTCGAGCAACGACACCTGAACCTGCACGTCCGTCGCAGCCTCCTGCGTCAGCGTGACGGAAAAGCAGCAAAGATTGAGGGCCGTGGTCGGGGTATTCGAGAAGGTCGCTGTCGCGCCGATCGGATCGGCGTGCGCCACCGAGGCTGTGATAAGCAGTGCGGCGGAAGTAAAGGCGAAAAGTTTTGCAAAGCGATTCATGGGATGGTTCCTCGAAGCGTGTAAGTTTTTCAAAAATAACAAGTTAGCGATCTATTCACTCGGTTTGCGGAATGGACCTGGTGCTCGTGAGCACGAGAGACACTCTGCGTTGCCTATCTAATAAGCATTCCTATCACCATTTCAAACGATCCGTTGATGGGAAGCTAAAATATAGCAACCATGGTGCTTAGCTCCGCAGTCTGAGTACGTTTTGCAGTTGAGAAATGCGCGGTTATGCAAATGTCTGCACATTAAACGGAAAAACGGTTGCCGGTTTGTGATGACACGAAAAAGGCGCAACTCGTAAGTGAGTTGCGCCTTAGTTGGATCCCCGGAAGGAAGGGGTTGGTTTAGCGGTTGATCGCCGAGGCCATCCGGCGGCGCATGAGACCGGCTGCGCCGAGAACGCCTGTGCCCAAGAGCATCAGCGAGGATGGCTCTGGGGTCGGATTGGGAATCGGTGTTCCGGTTCCCCCGCCGACTTCGCCGGTCGCCAAAACCAGATTGCCGGCCGCGTTGAGCTCCCCTATGTCCGAAGCGAAGAGATAGCCCTTGGTGCTGCCGTTCGCAAAGTCCGCAAGCGTGACGTTGTCAACGGTAAACGAAAGCGGGCCGGGCAGGGTTGTGCTGCCGCCATTGCAGCTTGTGCAGGAAATGGAATC
>DATNEM010000088.1:0-4726 GCA_035552995.1 Acidobacteriaceae bacterium
AGCCGCTGCTCCGCGATCTCTGGGCCGCGCGCGATGCCTACGTCTCCGTCATTCTCGACCGCATCGCCAACACAAGCGCCTTCTTCGCGCGCCACGCCAAGCGCACGCTCACTCCGACCGAGCGCGTCACGGTTCTGGAGCTGATGGAGCTGGAACGCCACACCCAGCTGATGTACACCTCCTGCGGGTGGTTCTTTGACGAGGTCTCCGGCATCGAGACCATCCAGATCATCGCCTATGCCGGCCGCGTCCTCCAGCTCGCGGCAAAACTCTTCGGCCCGGCCGGCGCCGCGCTGGAAGAAAAATTCCTCGAAATTCTCTCCCGCGCCAAATCCAACCTGCCCGAATTCGGCGACGCCGCCGAGCTTTATCGCCGCTACGTCGTCGGCCTGCGCGTCGGCCTCGAGGAGGTGGGCGCGCACTATGCGATCAGCTCCATCTTCCGGACCTATCCCGAGGACGGCGACCTCTTCTGCTACACCGTCCATCGGGATGCGTGGGAGTCCTTCGCCTCGGGCCGGGGCAGGGTGGCACTCGGCCGCGCCCGCATCCGCTCCCGGATCACGGAGGAGGCAGAAGACATCTCCTTCGCTGTCCTCCACCTCGGCGACCAGAACCTCTCTGCCGCTGTGGGCCGCTTCAACTCCGCCGATCCCGATGCCCTCGCCGCCTTCGCCTCGCTCTACACCGCTGTTCCTGCTGCCATCGGGCGAGCCGACATACCGGAAGTCATCCGTCTGATCGACCGGTTCTTCGGCGGGATTCCCTATTCGCTCACCTCGCTGTTCGCCGACGAGCAGCACAGCATCCTGCGCATCATCCTCGATCGCACACTGGCCGAGATGGAGGACTCCCTGCGCAAAATCTACGAGGACCATGCCTCGCTGCTCCGCTTCCTCACCGATTCCGGCATGGCCGCGCCGCCCGCACTGGCCGTTGCCGCGAACTATGCGCTCAATGCTGCCCTCCGCCGCGCCATCGAAGCCGATGATTTCAACCCTTCCGAACTCACGGGACTCTTCTCTCGCGTGAGCGCCTACCAGGTCACACTCGATACGGAGGCCCTCAGCTTTGCCGCCGCCGGGCGCATCAAGCGCGCCATGGTCGCACTCGAGGTGCAGTTGGACATCTACAACGACGCCCTCTCCAAAATCCCACCCTCGCTGCCGTTCGCCTCTCAAGATGCCGTCATCCCGAGCGAAGCGCGAAGCGCAGAGCCAAGGGACCCGCGCATTTCTCTTGAGGCTCCGCCCGATGCGCTCGCCGCTAGCACCCCGCTCGAATCTCGGACCTCGAACCTCGAACTTGGCAACGGAGCCATTCCGCCCGCCGTCTCCACGCTGGCCCGCAATGCCGCCGCCGCCCTGCGCACCGCGCTCTCCATCGCGACATTTCTGCGCACGCTGCCCTTCGGCGTCAACCTCTGGCAGGCGCAGAACATCTGGAACGACCTCTTGCGCCGCAACCATCTCTCCACCTGGCCGGACGAGTGGCGCACCGACTTCAAAAAGCTGGGCGAGGCGCTCTATATCTCCGTCGACTCACTTGTAACCGAACCATCCGTCCCCACGTTCTAGCCATAGGCTGGGGTGTCCGATTCTTTCGCAGTCTCAAGCGCGAAAGGGTGGGTTTGCCTTTCTGTACGCCTCGTAAGCGCGGTCAATCCCGAGCGCACAGCGTGGAGCCGAGGGCGCCGCATTTTTTGTCCTCAACCATAAAGCTCTCTGCGTATCTTGCTATCGAGAGGAGATTCAAGATGAGGCTGTTATTCCCCGCTCAAGCCGCGCTGATCTTTGCATTGCAGGCCGCCGCCACCACAGGACTCTTGCCGCCTCCTGCTGCCAGGAAACTGCAAGGCCCGCCGAAGCAGATTGTGCTCGGCCCTATCTATAAGCAGCGGCATTTTTGCAGCGAACATACTGCCGTCTCCTGGGACCTGGGCGACTCGCTTGCCACGGATTGCATCATCGTCAGCGATTTTGGCCAGGGCTATCCCAAGCTCTATCGAACCGATGGCAAAAAGAATGAGGACTGGTATGGATGGCATGCAGACGTACTGGCTCCTGTCGACGGCAAAGTGGCCGGTGTCTTCGTCAACAACGTTGAGAACACGCCCGGCACCTTCGGCAAGGGTCAGGCATCAGCGATCCAGATTCAAACGCCGCGAAATCAGATCGTCATCCTGGTCCACGTTACGAACATCAGGGTCGCGCCCGGTGATTCGGTAAAGATGGGACAAGTCGTGGCCCAGGTTGGCAACAGCGGCATCGCCGACGCGCCCCATACACACGTCGGCGCTTATGATCTGGCAACTTCTCTGCCACTGCAAATCCGCTGGGACCTCGCCGCACAGGCCCGCCTCTCCGGCGAGCATTGATTGGTTTGGCATGTAACGAAAGTTCTACTGGACAGCGGGCTTTTGCGGTGTAAGCTGGGGCCACTCATGCGATCCCATCGAGCCCTACGGACGCTCTCCGTGTCTGGCGCATTCCTCTGTATCGCCGCGTGCCTGCATGGGCAGGCTCCCGCTTTCGCGCCAGCCGCGGCTTCCGCCAATGCTTCTCTCGCGACCGAGCCCTACTACTTCAAGACCTGGTCCGACGTCATCTCCATGCACGCGGATGGAACGGGCACGCGTACCGAGACCATCTCCGCCGTCGTTCAGTCCCAGGCCGCGCTGCAGAGCTTCAGCGTGGTCTCGCTGGTCTACGCCAGCCAGTCCGAGCACGCCGATTTCATCTATGTGCGTGTCATCCATCCCGACGGCGCGGTACAGGAGACACCTCTCTCTTCCGCGATCGAGCAACCGGTTGCGGCGACGCAGCAGGCGCCTGAATACAGCGATCTCAAAAGCAAGCAGCTTCCCATCCGGAGCCTCCGCGTGGGCGACACGGTCGAATGGCAGATGCGCTTCGTGGTCGACCACCCCCTGGCGCCAAACCAGTTCTGGGGCCAGGACACCTTCCTGCACGGCGTAGTCGTCCTCGACGAAACGTACGAACTGCACGTGCCAACCGGCTTTCATCTCACCGTCTGGACGAATCCGCATTCCGGTGTCACGCCCAGCCAATCCGACGCTAACGGCGAACATATCTACCGCTGGCACCGCACCGACCTCAAGCCCACCGTGGGCGCTGCAGCGGAAGCCGCAAAGAAGGCCGAACAAACACGCCCGCGCACGGCGGAAGAAGAGGCGGACGACACCAAAGGCGCGCTGCCCGGTTTTGCCTGGTCTACCTTCGCGGACTACGCTGCCATCGGCGAGTGGTATCGCACTCTCAATGTGGATCGCGTCACGCCGGACGCCGCAATCAAAAGCAAAGTCGCCGAACTCACCGCAGGCAAGACCACCGATCTCGAAAAAGCCCAAGCCGTCTACAACTACGTCTCCAGTCAGATCCATTACATCGGCGTCGACTTCGGCGTCGGGCGTTACCAGCCCCACTCAGCCGCCGAAGTCTTCGCCAATCAGTACGGCGACTGCAAGGACAAGCACACCCTGCTCGCCTCCATGCTCTCGGTTCTCAACATCCATGCCGACCCCGTGCTCATCGGCGCCGGTCTCCGCTTCAACCCGGCAGTCGCTTCGCCCGCAGCCTTCAATCACCTGATCACACATGTGAGTCTGGGCGGCAAAGATGTCTGGCTCGACGCAACCTCGGAAGTCGCTCCATGGGAGTCGCTGCTGAATGTGCTGCGCGATAAAGAGGCGCTTCTCATTCCCGCCGCCGGTCCGCCCGCCATCCGCCAGACGCCGAAGGACCTTCCGTATCCGCAGGTCTCATCGATGACGGTCGTCGGGTCGCTCGATAAAGATCTCACCGCCGACTCCACCATCACCATCACGATGCGCGACGATAGCGAGATCTATGTGCGCTCGGCGCTGCGCAGCGTCTCACCTTCCAGCTACAGTGAATTCGTCCAGCGCTTGATGTCGGGCATGGGCTTCGGCGGCACGACGAGCGATGCCGCAATCAATTACATCGACGATCCGTCGAAGCCGCTTGAGATCACCTGCCACTATCACCGCGTCAAGGAAAAGGACTGGGGCGAGAACCGCATTACGGCAACCTTCGAGTTCATCGACGCTCCGGGCTTCACTCCCGACCATCCACCCATCGAGGCTGTCCAACTCGGCGCGCCGCGTACGGAAACCAGCACCGTCAAGATGCAACTGCCCAAAGGCTGGTCCGCGGAACTTCCGGAAACCGTTCACGCCCACACACCTTTCGCAAATGTCGACGTTACGTACCACATCGAGAACGGTACGCTCACCGAAGAGCGCCGCTATACCGTGCTGCAGAAGGAAGTTCCCCTCAAGGACGCAAAACAGTACCAGTCGTGGTATGACGAGGCCGGCGCCAGCGGCTATCCGTACATTCAGCTTCGCCCGGCGCCCATCGCGAGTTCAGCGCTTTCGCTGTCGACTCCCGAAGCGCCATCGGCGGCATTGGCTGCCGCCCGCGCCTCCGATGCCACAGCCGCCGGGCTGGTTCGCGACGCTTTCACGAGTTTGCAGGCCATGGACCTCGACGCCGGCCGCAAAGACCTTGATGAGGCTGCAAAGATCAATCCCACCGAACCCAGCCTGTGGGCCGGATACGCTTTGGCCGCGCAGCTGCTTGGCAAGCAAACTGAGATCGTCGCGGACCTACAGCACGAGGTCACTTACCACCCTGAAGAAGCCCAGTACTATGCGCCGATCTCCACCTATCAGTACCAGATG
>DATNEM010000089.1:0-2509 GCA_035552995.1 Acidobacteriaceae bacterium
CTCGCAGCGCCTCGGCGGCCTGCTCGAAACCGTCCGCGAAGGCGGCTTCACCATCGAGTGCGGCCCCGATGGCTGGGTCAGCGCCAAGCCCTGGGCCCGCGAACTTTGCGCTGAACTCGGCCTCGATTCCGAAGCCGAGCTTATTTATTCCAACGACGCGCCGCGCCGCACCCACATCTTCCTCACTACGCCGGACCATCCTTCCGGCCGTCTCGTTCCGATGCCCGACGGCCTGAACATGATGGTGCCAACCAACCTCGCTGCTTTGGAAGGTTCGCCACTCTTCAGCGCAGCGGCCATCGCAGCGTATCGCGCCGAGCCGGACCGCGCCGAGGAACTGCGTGCATCCGCGCCGGCGCACGATGAGTCCGTCGCTGACTTCACGCTCCGCCATTTCGGTCCGGAGGTCCTCGACCGCGTCGCTGCACCGCTGCTCAGCGGCGTCTTCGGCGGCGACGTACGGCGGTTGAGCGTGCGCGCCGTGATGCCCGCCTTCGTCGAGATGGAGCGCGAGCACGGTTCGCTGGTTGCAGCGCTGCAATCGCAGCGCGCCGCACGCGAACCGCGGCCGATCTTTACTACGTTGCGCTCCGGCCTGGGCACGCTGGCTGATCGCCTCGCTGCCGCCATCCCTGCGCACTGGGTTCGGCGCGGAACCAGAGTGACCGAGGTGCGTGGCGATTCGCGTGAGGCCGGCTCGCCGCCCTGGACTGTGCACACCGCGAGTGCCGGAAAGCATCGTGGCTCGGAGACCTTCGACGCTGTCCTGTTGGCCACACCGCTCGACCCTACGCGCACACTGCTGGCAACGCTCGATCAAGACGCTGCGAATCTCCTGCCCGCAGAGTCCAGCTCGGCAGTTCTCGTCGCGTTTGCCTATGCAGATGCGGCGCAGTTCCCAGTCCCGGCGGGCTTTGGCTTCCTTGTTCCGCCGTGCAATGCGAATCCAGATCACCAAACCGATCCGCGCGCGAGCATGCTGCTGGCTTGCACCTTCATCGACCAGAAATTCCCGAACCGTGTCCCGCCGGGTGGCCGCTTGGTCCGCGCTTTTTTCGGAGGGACTGCGGCCGAACGCGTCGCCCGCTGCAACAACGATGAGATCGCGGCCATCGGGCAGATGGAATTGGCGCGCATCCTCCACTCCAGCTCGCCCGCCGCCGCGCATCAGCCTGCTCCGCCACCCGTGCTGACGGTAATTCGCCGCTGGCCGAAGTCACTGCCGCAGTATGCCGTCGGCCACCTGGAGCGCATTGCCGAACTCGAATCGCGCCTGCACACGCTGCCTGGACTGGCGATTCTCGGCAACCCGCTTCACGGCGTCGGTATTCCAGACCTGATTCGAGACGCCCGCCAGGCTGCACGGCATGTAGCGGGGAAAAGATGAATCGTCTGCGAGAGAAGCCGGGCACCGGACACTCTCACAGACGATTTTGTTGCTTGAGTGGAAACGATTATGCGGAAGCCGCAACGGAACCGATCTGGTCCGACGGCCCGGGAGGCGGTAGGGTAATCGCCTTCTTCGGCCCGCGCTTGCGTGCTACCAGCACGCGAATGCGTTCCAGCATCTCCGCTGCCGAGGCCGCGCCTTTTGGCAGAAACACATCGGCGCGGCCCGCTCGATCGTACGCCGTGACCGTGCCGGAGATGATCATCGCCGGCAGCGATGGATGCAGCTGCTTGGCGCGCCGCACGAGCTCGTTGCCGTCCATCTGCGGCATAAGAAGATCGCACAATAGCAGATCGATCGAACCGGGAACGGAGCCCTGGATGTGCGCCAGCGCCTCCTGCGGGTTGTTCACCGCGATCACGCGATAGCCGCGCGTTTCCAAAAGGAAGGTACGGACGGACAGGATCTGCTCGTTGTCATCGACGCAAAGGATGTTCTTCTTGGGACGCATGCTCTCTCGGGTTTCTGCCGAATGCGCGGCGCCGGCTTCAATACCGGAGATAACGCATCTGGCGGAAGGGCAAATGGCGAGCGCTGTTTGACGCTGGCCACTGCGGCGTTGCGGTGATGCCCGCGGTCCGCTCCGGAAGGCTTGTGCTCCGGCGGAGAGAGTTGCAACTTCGGTGGCCGACGGACGAGCCTGCCTGATATCAGGACGAAGCTCTCCCGTCTGCTCCGTAAGGAGTCAACTCCAGGGTCCGTTGGGCGGCTGCTCTTCCCGTGCGACGGACCGCGGGTACGAGAGGGGAGCCTTCGGCGCGCGGGTTGCCTTGCGGACTTGCCAGGCGCGGGCCGCGCTGCACGCTGTTCGGAAGACGCCAGCAAACTGGCGGGTCTCGAATATTGCAGCCGGATCAGGACGCCTTTGGCAGGGCGCATCCGCGCGCTGTCAGGTCCTCTCTCAGGTTAAGTTGTGCGAAAAAAGAACTGCGAACTGCGGAGTTTAACCTCGCTTTGTTCTTGCGAACGAGATTGTCGGGTTGCTGGAGGGCCCCACATCAGCTCCCAGCGCTCCACCACAGTACGAAGGCGCACCTAACTATGCAACAGCGAAATATC
>DATNEM010000090.1:0-14866 GCA_035552995.1 Acidobacteriaceae bacterium
GCGGCGCGCCGTCGGAGGCACAAAAAAGCCACCGGTACCCTGGGCCAGGATATTCTCCAGCCGCTCCGTACAGGCGATGCTGGTCAGCTACTTCGCATACCTCTACATCGTGTGGATCTTCTTCGGCTGGATGTACACCTACATGGCCGAAGCGCATGGCGTGAATTTGAAGGCCAGCGCGCTCTACACCATGCTGCCGTTCATCGCCATGACGATCGGCTGCCTCACCGGCGGCACGGTCTGCGACTGGATCGCAGCGCGCTTCGGCCTGCGCATGGGTCGCTGCGGGTTGCCGGCTCTCGCCTTTGTGCTGACCGCGATTTTTCTGCTCGCCGGGTCGTACGTGCATAGTCCGCTGGCGGCTGCTGTCCTGCTGGCCGGCGGCGGCGGCTCGCTCTATCTCTCGCAGTCCAGCTACTGGGCTGTTTGCGCAGATATTGCAGGCGAAAACACCAGCGTGCTGGCCGGCGTGATCAATATGGGCGGCCAGATTGGCGGGGCCGTGACGACATCGCTCACTCCGCTTATCGCGGCACGATTCGGCTGGGAGGCAGCGTTCGGCACCGCGGCTGCACTGGGCCTCATAGGGGCAGGCACCTGGTTGCTTGTCGATCCTAAATGCCCGCTGGTGCCGGAGAATGAAACCTTGATCGCTTAGAGCGAGCGGCTCTACTCTTCGCGAGGCCGTTGCTGCTGCGCGGCGATCCCTTCGAGCTGCCGTCGCCAGTCCAACTCTTCGACAAACCCGCGGCTGGACCGCCACTCCGGCTGAACCTTAATGAAGAGTTCGAGAAAAACGCGCGTCCCCAGCAGCGATTCGATCTCCTTGCGCGCCGCGGTGCCGATCTGTTTCAGCATCGCGCCTTGTTTCCCGATCAGGATTGCCTTCTGCCCCGTGCGCTCGCAGTAGATGGTGGCGGCGATCTTCGTGACGGGAAGTTTCGCGCCCGGCGCGCGCTTGCGCACAGATGATTGCGCCGCCGGTTCCTCAAACCGTTCGATCACCACCGCCGCCGCGTAAGGCACCTCTTCGCCAGTCAGCACCAGGATCTTTTCGCGTATCAACTCGGCGGCAAGGAAGCGCTCCGGCTGGTCCGTCACCTGATCGCGAGGGAAGTAGCGCTGGCCCTCGGGCAGCAGCGCAATCACACGGTCGAGCAAAGTGTCGAGCCCATCTTTTTTCCGTGCCGAGATCGGGACAACATCCGCAAAAGCGTGTTGCGAACTCCAGTGCGCGATCAGCGGCAACAGCGCAGGCTTCGGCACCGCGTCGATCTTGTTCAGCGCCAGAATCACCGGGCAGTCCAGCCCCTTCACCAGCGAAAGCGCATAGTCATCCTCCGCCGCGCTCATCGCCATACGGCCGGTAATCTTTGCGCCCTCTGCTCCGCCTGTGCGGGCTGCATTCTCAGCCTTCGGCAGCCGGTGCGTCGCATCCACGATGAACAGCACAACGTCGCGCGACTCCAGCGCGTCCGTCACCTCCTGCATCATGCGGCGGTCGAGCTGCGTCGTGGGCTTGTGCACGCCAGGTGTGTCTACCAACACGACCTGCGCCGCGGGATGGCCGGGGTCGGCCCTGGGCACTTTGCCCTTCTTCTTTGCCGGGACTTCCAGCACGCCCAGGATTCGCGTGCGTGTGGTCTGCGGCTTGTGCGTCACGATGGCGAGCTTCTGCCCCAGCAAGGCATTCAGCAGCGTGCTTTTTCCGGCGTTGGGCCGGCCGATGATGGAGACGAATCCCGAGCGAAGGGGCATCAGGCTATTATCTCTTGCCGCCCGCGCCTATCTCGCCCGAACCACATCGGGCCAGCGTACGAACAATGCCCCGGCAAGAACAAGAAGCACCGGAAAGAATTCCAGCGTATAGCGCGGCTCGGAGTTGTCGAGCGTCAGCAGCAGCCCCGCACGCAGCAGCACCGTCGCAAGCATGGCCAGTGCGAATGGGCCAAAGGGCGAGCCATTTGCCGCAACCCAGCCTCTCCGCCTCCATGCAACCCACCCTGCAATGCCAAGCAGAAGATAAGTCACGTTCAGCGCCGCATACGCACCAGCAAAAACGGTCTCTCCGCGATAGATCCGCCATCGCCACCAGTCGAGCGGCGCGGGCAGCAGTTCGGTTCGCGGACGCAGCAGCATGTCGGCCAGCCGCGCTCCTGGGAGCGCAGCGTAGTACAGAACCGGATGCGCTCTTGCTCGCTCCCGCCCCAGCTCGCCGAACCGCGCATCGATCTGCGGCGTGATCGCCATCGTCCGGTTGTAATCCGCCAGCAGAGAAGTAGTCTGCGCGCGCAGCGCCGCCGTCGCCTCCGGCGACCCCGCATCGAACGCACGCGCTGGCAGATCGCTCAGCAGGATTGGAAAGCCGCCATAGTTCCAGTACACTTCCTCCGTCGATTCGAACTCGACACCCCAGCTGCGATACCAGCGGTTGAACCCCACGGGATCCAACTCCCCGGGATCGATCGCATCCTTCGGCGCAAGCGGTTGAAAGATGTGGAAAGTATGCCAGTTGCGTGCGGTCCACGGCGCCAGCGGGAGCACCGCGCACAGGCCCGCAATCAGCACCGGCAGCAACGTCCGTCGTGGGTTGCGGTTGAGCCAATGCGCCTGCCGCGCAGCGAACCACATCGCCGGCAGCACCGCGACGCACAGCAGTCCCTGCTCCGGCCGCAGCAGGATCGACCAGCCCAGAGCACCGCCGATCACCCACAGCCACGCGCCAATCTGGCACCCCGCCTTCTGCCAGCGCAGAAACGCATAAAACACCAGCGCCATCGCGTTCAACGTCAGCGTCTCGGTCAGCGGAGCGGCAGTGTAGTCCGCAGTAAACGGGCAGAGCGCCGCGAGCCACAGCACGGCAATCGCGGCACGCCGTCCAAACAGGGTACTCGCGGTCAATGCCGCAAGCCCGCATGT
Source organism: Acidobacteriaceae bacterium (assembly GCA_035552995.1). GTDB lineage: Bacteria > Acidobacteriota > Terriglobia > Terriglobales > Acidobacteriaceae > Edaphobacter. Next base: position 2,920 of record DATNEM010000090.1, read on the forward strand.
CAGCAAGTCAACGATTGCCTGCACATACATCACCGCGCCGTAGTGCTCGATACCGAAGAGGCGAAAGCACGCGGCGAGGAATATCGGGTAGCCCGGCAGCCGGATCAGCGTCGGCCGCACGATCTCGGCTCCCGCCGCCGTAGTGTCTGCGAATCCGTAGATCCCGTGCGTCAGCCAGTTCTTCGCGATGTCGCCATAGAGCAGGCTGTCGCCGGTCACCAGCGCGTAGTGGTGTATGAACCACAAGCGCAGCAGCAATCCCGCCGCCAGTGCCACAACTATGGCGATTCCGAACCGCGCTCTCTGTGCTTTCATCAAGCAGCATCATACTGTGTGCAACGCCGCCGGCATTGCCTCGGCCCAGCACGTCTCACGATTCATTGACGCCCCTCGAACACGCTGCATACGATAGACATTGGCATGGTGTGCCGTTCGGTCGTCTTAGCCACACGCCCGTTGCACGCGGCAATTCCATTTCAACAAGCCAGGAGCTATGAGCAAGCAGGTCTTCTACGATCCTCAACGCAAGCGTTGGAAGCGGCTGCGGCGCGTCTTTGACGTGCTTGCCGTTACCGGCGTGGCTGTTGGCGCGATCTTTGCCGTAAGCCTGGCCAGGATGACGCCGCTGCCTGAGCTGCTGCTTGCCAAGCCCAGGCACCACGACATGCCGCTTCGTGTGGAAGCGCCGGCACGTGGCGCCAAGCCGCGCCGCTCCGCGCATCGCCGCACCGACCTCAAGCCGTCGGACGTGATCCTCAACTCAGGTGAGGGCTTGCGCGCCGCCTACTACGTCGATGACGACGAGGCCAGCTACTCCTCGCTGCGTCAGCACATTCGCCAGATCGATTTATTGTTCCCATGGTGGCTCCACGTCATCCGCGCCGACGGCACGCTCACCTCCTACAGCCTCGACAAACGCCCCTTCGACGTTGTTGACTCGGCCGGCGTCCATCCCGTCGATCACGAGGACCGCGTCGCCAACGTGATCCGCAAAGTGGCCGATGATCCCTCCCCGGCAGAAATTTTTCCCTTGGTCAGCAACTTCGATGAGGGAAAGAACGAGTGGGTCCCATCCATCGGCGACTTTCTTGCCGATCCCGACGCGCGCTCCAACTTCCTCAAGCAGATTGACCGCTTCCTCGCCGCCAACCCCAGCTACCGCGGCATTTCCCTCGACTTCGAGGAAATTCCGCCGGCCGCGCAGCAGGGCTATATGGCACTGCTCGGCGCAATGTACGCCGACTTCCACGCGCCGGGCCGCAACCTGAGACTCTACGTCAACACGCCCGTCGGCGACGATGACTACGACCTGAAGTACATGGCCGACCACTCCGACGGCCTGCTCCTGATGAATTACGACCAGCACCAGACCGGCAGCGACCCCGGCCCCGTCGCCGCGCAAGACTGGTTCGTTCAGAACCTCAAAGACGTGCTGAAGGTAGTGCCTAAGGAAAAGGCCATCTGCGCCATCGGCAACTATGGCTACGACTGGACTACGACCATTCCGCCACCCGCGAAGAGAGGCCGCAAACCCGAAGAGGCAAAGACCCTCGATGTGCAGGAGCTCTCCACGCAGGCCGCGTGGCAGAACGCGGTTGATGCCGACGCCGATATGGAACTGGATTCCGACTCCCTGAACGCGCACATCGCCTATGACGACGAGGATGCGCATGTGCGCCATCAGATCTGGTTCCTCGACGCCGTGACCGCGCAGAACGAGATGCGCGCCGCGCGCGCTCTCGGCATTGAGACCTTCGCCCTCTGGCGGCTTGGCCAGGAAGACAACTCCCTCTGGAAGATATGGGACCGGCCGATCTCCACTGACCCCACAGTTGCGCTCGCAAAAGTCGAGCCCGGCTACGACGTGGACGACGAAGGCTTCGGAGACATCCTCGACATCACGCGCAAGAAGCAGGATGGCCATCGCACCGTCACGCTGGACACCGACACTTCCATTCCCGCCGGCTATCGCTCCATCACCGACGAGACCATGGACACCTACCCGCTCTCCTACACCGTCAACCAGACCGGCTACCACCCCAAAGAGATCGCGCTCAGCTTTGACGACGGCCCAGACCCAACATGGACGCCGAAGATTCTGAAGATTCTCCGGCAGAAGCATGCCACCGGCGCGTTCTTCATCATCGGCGAAGAGGCGCTGAACGACATCGGCGACCTCAAGCGCGTCTACCGCGATGGCAACGAGATCGGCAACCACACCTGGAGCCATCCGGACATCAGCGAAATCTCCGTCCCCGCCGCCAACCTGGAGCTGAACCTCACCGAGCGGCTCTTCGCCGCGGAACTCGGCGTTCAGCCGCTCTACTTCCGGCCGCCCTATTCCATCGACCAGGAGCCTGATACCAACGACGAGGCCGCCCCCGCCTCGCGCATTCAAGACCTCGGCTACATCATCGTCGGTAACAAAATCGACACCGACGACTGGGATGAGAACCCGCCCAAGAGCCCGCAGGAGATCGTCTCGAGCGTCTTCGACCAGATCGCGATGATGGACTCCAGGCCATGGATGAAAGGCTCCATCATCCTGCTGCACGATGGCGGCGGCGACCGCTCCGCCACCGTGAAAGCGCTGCCCGTGCTCATCGACGCATTGCGCGCGCACGGCTACCAGATCGTTCCCGTCTCCGAACTGATGGGCAAGACGCGCGCCGACGTAATGCCGCCTCTCAAAAAGAACCAGATCTGGCAGGCGCGCATCGACTGGGTCGCCTTCGCCGTCGGCGCCTTCTTCCAGCACTTCGTCGTCGCGGTCTTCTTCGTCGGCGATGTGCTGATGAGCGCGCGCCTCATCCTCATCGGCATCTTCGCCGTCATCGATCGCTTCCGCAAACGCAAAAACTATGCCGCCCCGGATTACGCTCCGCGCGTCGCCGTGCTCATCCCTGCCTACAACGAGGAGAAAGTCATCATCCGCACCATCCGCTCCGTGATGATGTCCAACTACAAGAACCTGCGCATCGTCGTCATCGACGACGGCTCATCCGACAACACCTACCGCGCCGCCCGCGACGCCTATCCGGCGGACATCGCCAACGGCCGCCTCATCGTCCTCACCAAGCCCAACGGCGGCAAAGCCGATGCGCTCAACTTCGGCCTCGAGCACATCGACGAAGAAATCTACATCGGCATCGACGCCGACGGCGTGGTCGCGCACGACGCCATCACCAACCTCGTCTGCCACTTCGCCAACCCAAAGATCGGCGCCGTCGCCGGCAACGCCAAGGTCGGCAACAAGGTCAATCTCTGGACGCGCTGGCAGGCCCTCGAATACATCACCAGCCAGAACTTCGAACGCCGCGCCCTCGACCTCTTCGACGTCGTCATCGTCGTGCCCGGCGCCATCGGCGCATGGCGCACCGCGGCCGTCAAAGCCGGCGGCGGCTACCACACCAACACCGTCGCCGAAGACGCCGACCTCACCATGAACCTGCTCGAGCAGGGCTACTCCGTCATCTATGAGGACCGCGCCCTCGCCTTCACCGAGGCCCCCGTCAACGTCAACGGCCTCATGCGCCAGCGCTTCCGCTGGTCCTTCGGCATCCTGCAGGCCGTCTACAAGCACCTCGGCGCCGTGCGCACCCGCCGCGCCATGGGATGGTTCGCGCTGCCCAACACCATCGTCTTCCAGGTGCTGCTGCCGCTCGTCTCGCCGCTCATTGACCTCATGTTCGTTGCCGGCGTCTGCAATTACTTCTACAACCGGCACTTCCATCCCGAGGCAGCCTCCGCCCAGAGCTTTGAGAAGCTGCTCGCCTTCTTCCTCGCCTTCCTCATCATTGACTTCGTCTGCTCCGCGCTCGCCTTCATGCTCGAACGCAAACACCCCGCCAGCCGCGGCGACGGATGGCTGCTCTTCCACATCTGGATCCAGCGCTTCACCTACCGCCAGGTCTTCTCGGTCGTCCTCTTCCGCACCATCAAGCGCGCCATCGACGGCAAACCCTTCGCCTGGGACAAGCTCGAGCGCACCGCCACCATGTCCAAAGAAACCGAAAAAATCACCGAAGTGGTGTAAGTCGCTGGCCGCAACCTTTGTACCTTTCTAATTGCTCTGACGATTGGGTGCCCCATCCGTACGCGCAGCGGACGGGTGGGTGCCTCCATCCAAGATCCGCTTGGGTGGGGATCGCGCCACCGTTCCCCACCGGCAACCACCATGATTGAACCTGTCATTCCGAGTCCCGCCACGCGGGACGAAGAATCCCCGCATTCGCCTTCCGTCCGAACCCGCCACAAATCCGTGCCCCATGCATCGCGCGCCTTTGGCGCGATGCGTGGGATCGCGCCACCACCGCTCAAACTCGTCATTCTGGACGCTCAGCGTCCAGAATCCCCGCATGTCTTGCCTCTGAGATAGGCCGGGACTTTAGTCCCGGCATTGCCGGCCACAGAAAAACCGGGGGCTTCAGCCCCCGGAACTCAAGCGCCGCACGCCCCATCCAAGCTCCGCTAAGGTGGAATCGCGCACCATTCTTGGCCCGCCGCCGCCGTACGATCGAACCTGTCATTCTCAGTCCCGCCACGCGAGACGAAGAATCCCCGCATCTGTTTGCCGTCTCCTGTCCGCTTGACATCCATATTCGGAATCCGATATATCGTCTCCCGAATATGAATGCCGATCCCCAGCAGCATCTCCCGCTTTCCCCCGCCACCCTCCACGTCCTGCTCGCGCTCGCCGGCGGAGACCTCCACGGCTACGGCATCATGCTGGAGGTCGCGCGCCATTCCAGCGGCCAGTACAAGATCGGTCCCGGCACGCTCTACGACAACCTCAGGAAGCTCCTCGCCGCTGGCCTCGTCGAAGAGCTGTCCGAGGCAGACGAGGGCGATGCGCGTGGCCGCCGCACCTATCGCCTCACGCGTCTCGGAAACTCCGTCCTCGCCGCCGAGACCGACCGCCTCACTGGAGTTCTGCGCCAGGCCCGCCGCTCGCTGCGCACCAATTTCCGCCCCAGCCAGAGGAGGTCCTGATGCTTGCCCTCAAACGTCGCCTCTACCAACTCATACTCCGCCTGCATCCCGCAGCTTTCCGCAACCGCTTCGCCCACGAGATGTCCCTCGACTTCGAGGACGCCCTCGCCACCTACGGCTTCTCGCGCCTCCTCGCCGACGCCACCTGCTCCCTCCTCCGCCAGTGGGCCGCGCCCGCCTTCTCTCCATCGCGCGACCAGGCTCCCATCCCATCGCACCCTCTGCTCGCCGGCCACTACATGCCGCTCACCGACGCGCCGCTAACTGCCTTCGAACTCCTGCGCGGCTCTCTACTCTTTGCAGTCATGCTCTTCATGTTCAGCCTCGCATTCAGCGCTCGCATCAATCACCGCATCACACGCAATCTCCAGGGCCTCCCCGCAAACCAGAACACCGCCATTGCAACCGCAGCAGCCGGTGCCTTTCAAACTCCCTACGATCCGAACTATCCGCGCTCGCGCACCTCGTCCTCTGGAAATTCTTCTGCCACCGGCACCGCATATATTCCCGCGGGCATTCTCGTTCCAGGAGTCCGCGGTCCATTGGCCGTCAGTCCCGGCGAGCCTTCCCCGCCCTCCCATTTCTCTTGGATCGCCCTCGTGCTGCCCTGCATTTTCATCAGCGGCATTATCTGGATCGCGTCGCTCCTGCTGTGCCGCACACAAAGCGCCGCATTGCGCGTCGGCATCGTCTCGCTCAGCCTTCTCGCAATCGTCGCCGCCGCCGCATTCGTCCCTGTGCAATCCCCGCCCGCGCACGCGCAGGCCCGCCCGGAACCTCACGCCACGCCGGTCAGTTCCAACATCACACCCGAACTTCTCCTCTTCCATCCCTCCGCTCCGATGCTCTCCTACGAAGTCGCGACCATCAAGCCCATCGATCCCAATACTGCCGACAGGATGGTAAAGATGCCCCCCAGCGGCACCGTGAACCCACTCAGCATCCGGCGCTACATCATGGACGCATTCGGCGCCATGTACCCCGCGCAGGTTGTCGGCGGTCCCGACTGGATCAACAAGAACTCCTACGATATCAATGGCAAAGCTCCGGCGGACGTAGAAGCAGTAATGCAAAACATGGCTCGCGCAGACCGCATTCATCAGGAAAGCGAGATGCGGCAATCCCTTCTCGCCGGGCGCTTCCACCTCAAATACCACTTCGAGACCCGCGTCCTTCCCGTCTACGAGTTCGTGCCTGCAAAAGGCGGCCTCAAGATCACTGCAGTCGCCGCGCCCCCAACGCGCAAGCCGGGCGATCCGCCACTAGCCTTGCCGCGCGGCGGCGACATGCCGCCTCCGGGGACTGCTGTCAGTACCTTCAACAGCGCTGGGCTTCGCGTTTTCAAAGGCACTGCTATTGAAATGACCAACCTGGCCCGCACCATCAGCAACTCAGGCGATCCCGGCACAGGCGAGCGGCCCATCTTGGATCACACCGGCTTCGTCGGCCACTTCAATGTCAGCGATCTCGAATGGGCAACCATGGGCAACGCAGCCGCCGCGCCGGTCGATGCTCCCTCCCTCTCTCGTGCACTCGAAGAAAACCTCGGTATCAAAATCGTCCCCACCAAAGCGCCCATCGAAGTCCTCGTCGTCGACTCCATCGACCGCCCCTCGGAGAACTAAGATGACATCTCCAAGGATCATCGCTGCGATCCTCACATTCGCATCCTCTCTTGCGATCGCCCAAACGGTTGCCCCAAAGCTCGAAGTTCTTTCCGTGAAGCAAAACCTCAGCGATTCCAGTTCAAGCATGATGGGAGTTACAGCAGATGGGCTCGCTGTAACCAACACACCGCTCATGATCCTGGTTCACGCAGCATTCGATGGCCACTTCTCCAACGGAACCATCAAAGGCCTGCCCGGCTGGGAGATGGATCGATACGACATCGCCGGAAAAGTCCGCGACGCAGATCGAGACAAGCTGAACAATCTGAGCCAGCCACAGAAGATCGAAATGATTCGTGCGATGTTACGCGCCGTGCTCGCCGATCGCTTCCAAATGAAATGGCACGACGACGACAAGGAAGGTCCTGTCTACGATCTCGTCGTTGCAAAGAGTGGCTCGAAGCTTGTGGAGTCCTTTTCTGAAGCAGCGAAGAAGCCCGCTTCGGCAGGACCGCAGTCGCCTCTGAGTTCCATGCCGCCATCCGCCGGCCAGACTCCAACGCGAAGGATCAAACGCACCATGACGCTGGCCGAACTGGCAACCGAACTGTCAGGCCCGAATACAGGCCGTGTCGTCATCGACAAAACAGGCTTGACCGGCAAATACGACATCGTGCTCACCTGGTCACCTGACCCCGCAGCCTCGGAGGACGGTCCTGTCTCCGCATCTCCGTCGTCCATCTTCACCGCCGTCCAGGAGCAACTGGGGCTGAAGCTGGAACCGTCGCGAGGGCCAGTAAAAAGCTTCGTCATCGATCACATCGAAAAGCCCTCGGAGAACTGACCGCATGCGGAAAGTGCTTACATTCTTGGCAGCTTCGCTCTGTTCCGCCGTCCTGCACTTTCCAGCACCCGCACAAACTCCAGCCTTCGCAGTTGCCACCATCAAGCCGGGAAAGCACACGACTCAAAATGCGCAGCGGCCGTATCGCGGAGGTTACGAAGCCAGAGATGCGACTGTCAGAGATTTGATTGCGTTCGCATACAACGTACCCTTCGGCGCCGACAGCCTTATCTCCGGGGGGCCCAAATGGGCCTACAACACCACATTCGATATCGAGGCAAAGTCACAGGCTGACGCGGAAGGCCTACCGTCGAACCAGCAGAAAATCGCCGACGCCGACCTCGACCGGCTGATGTTGCAGTCGTTGCTTGCCGCGCGGTTCAAACTCAAGCTGCATCGCCAGACCACGCTGGTTCCCGCGTTTGCGTTAATGATCGCGAACGGCGGCCCAAAGTTCTCGGCTTCTAAACCGCCGCCTCCGCCGGATGACACGCAAACCTATGCCTTTGGGGCGACTCTACCCACGCCCCGCCAAACTGGCATGCGTATGTTGCCCGGTGACATGCATGCACCGCACGCAACCATGGGCTGGCTCGCAGGCTACCTTCAGTTCCAACCAGAACTGGAGGGACGCACCGTAAGCGATAAAACCAATCTCCCGGGAGAGTTCGACGTCTCTCTCAAATGGTCGCCGGAAGGAGCGCGGACCGCGGACACTCCAACCTCGGATCCCGGACTCTTTCTCGCACTCCAGGAGCAGCTTGGCCTGAAGCTGGAACCGTCGCGCGGGCCTGTGAAAAGCCTGGTCATCGACCACATTGAAAAGCCCTCGGAGAACTGACCATGGCCCGGAGATTGTTCATCGCGTTCAGTGTGCTTGCATTCGCACCTCTCGCGACGAAGGCAATCCACGCCCAACTTCTCCACTCCGATGGCCCGCTGCCCACCTTTGAGGTCGCCACGGTCAGACCTTACAACCTGACGCCGGCCCCGCCACCGCCGCCTCCGCCGCCTGGGGATGGTGCAATCATCGGCATCAGGCCCTCTCTGCCGGCCAAGATCGCTCCCGGACGCGGCGGCGCACAGACTACTGACCGTGTGCAGATGGTCGTCACAGCGCAACAGCTCATCGCGTCTGCGTTCAATCTGCCTCTTGGCTTCGAGGGCCGCATCGAGGGAGGTCCCGGCTGGGTGCGGGATGAGTCCAATCGGTACGAGATTCGTGCCAGGATCGACGACGCGACCTTCGCCGCCATGCAGAAACTCCCGCCCGATCGCCAGCGCGATCAGGTGCAGCTCATGGAGCAATCGCTGCTCATCGATCGTTTTCACCTCAAGGCGCACTCTGAAATGCGCAACCTGCCGGCCTACGCGCTGGTCATCGGTAAGAACGGCTCGAAACTCATTCCCGCGAAGCCCGGCGAAATCACGCGGCTCTCAATGCAGGACAATACGATGACTGCGACGGCGATCAAACTCGACCAATGGATTCTGGCGCCGTTTCTCGGTGGCAGAACGATACTCAACCAGACGGGCCTCACCGGCCTGTACGACATCACCCTCGCCTGGTCTGAGCGGCCGGAACTCGGCAACGCGCCGGATCTTTCCACCGCCATCCAACAGCAGCTCGGCCTACGTCTTGTCCCCACCAGAGCTCCCATAGAAGTTGTCGTCATCGACTCCATCGACAAGCCATCGGAGAACTAGCCATGTTTGGAGAAAGGAGCTAACCCTTGACATCCCCAGTACAATAGAAACAGCAGCCAAATCGCATCGACGGCCGAATCCCACAGCAACCGGATTGGGCCTCTGCGACGAATGGCTATTGCGTTTAGCGTGTCGGGGTGGCACCGGTAAGTAACAGAATCCAGATGTTTTGTGCGTAAATCATCTGGAATCAATATTTTGGCGGAAGAAAAATCGCGCAAGTGTCAGATTCCAGATAATTTACGCGCCAAGATATCAAAATTAATGGAGCAGGCAGGCGATAGCGAATTAAAGGCGAAAACGTCCTTGACTCTCGCCCCAAGCGGGGGTATCGTTTTGTTATTGAGTAGCGAATAAAAAGCGAATCATGGCGCAGGCGGCACAATCCGAATTCGGGGAAGTCGGGCCAGAACCGACGCTTTTCCCAATCCTCCAGCCTGCCCTCAAAGGCATGGCCCGCATGGCCGATGAGGCCTCGCACGCTGACGATGGCCATCTCGTCGAGTTCCGCGCCATGCAGGTGCGCTCCATCCTCAACAAGACCATGTCGCGCCGCTATCTCTCGCTCGAATACTCCATCAACCCGTACCGCGGCTGCGAGTTCGGGTGCAGGTACTGCTACGCACGGTATGCCCACGGCTTTCTCGCGCCGAAGGAGACTTCGGCGCCCGGAGATGGCGCGGTGGGGACTGTGCCTGGCAACGCGGCCGGTCCGGGAGAATGGGTGTTCGGGCCGGTCGCGTCAGAATCAAGCGACTCTGCGATCAGCCCCGAAAGCATCTGGCCCAAGCCGCCCTCCCACGCACGCGTCGACTTCTCCGATCCACTCAACTTCGAGCGCATCATCTTCCTCAAGCAAAACGCCGCGTGGCTGCTCGAACAGGAGCTGCGCCGCCTCGGGCCCAAACTGAAAGACCACGAGATCGCCCTCGGCACCGCGACCGATCCCTGGCAGCCCATCGAACGCCGCACTCAGATCACGCGCAGCATCCTCGAGGTCTTCGCGCGCAAGCAGGGCTACCGGCTCGGCATCGTCACCAAGTCCAACCTCATCCTCCGCGACCTCGACCTGCTCCAGCAGATCGCACGCCGCAACACACTCGTCGTCCATATCACCATCACCACGCCCGACGCCGTGCTCGCCCGCAAACTCGAACCGCGCGCGCCGCGCCCGGACCTGCGCCTCGAAGCCGTGCGCAAGCTGCGCGAGGCCGGCATCACCGCCGGTGTGCTCTGTTGCCCGTTGCTGCCCGGCATTACCGACTCCGACGAAGCCATCGACCGCATGGCGCGCCTCGCCGCCGAGGCTGGCGCGAGCTTCTTCGCCGCCAACCCACTGTTTCTCAAAGCTTGCTCGCGTCCTACCTACCTGAGCTTCGTTCGCGAGCACTTTCCTTCCGAACTCCCGCAGACCCAGCGCCGCTTCGCGCTGCGGGATTTTGCCGCGCCCAGCTACGCCAAGGCGCTCGCCCGCGTCGTCGCCCGCGCCTGCCGCAAGCATGGCCTTCGCCAGCGCTCCCGCGACACCGTCCTGACCCGCGAAACCGCCTTCAACCGCCCACCGGCGGAGCACGCAGCAACACAACGCACCCACGGCTTCGAGCGCAAGCCTCCCGCATCCGCTGCCGCCGCTCAAATGCAAACCGCGCTCTTCGCGTAGCCGCCCGAAAAACAAAAATGCGGAGCATCAAGCTCCGCGTTTTTGCAATGAAGCGAATCCGGTAAACTATGCGACCACGTCAATCCCCATCGAGCGCGCCGTGCCACGAATCGTCTTTGCAGCCGCTTCGATCGACGCAGCGTTCATGTCCGGCATCTTCTGCTTCGCGATCTCGAGGACCTGCTTCTCCGTGACTTTGCCCTTCTTCTCCTTGTTGGGCGTGCCGGAGCCCTTCTCGATCTTCGCGGCCTTCAACAGCAGCACGGCTGCGGGCGGCGTCTTGGTGATGAAAGTGAAGCTGCGGTCCGCATACACCGTAATCACGACCGGAATCGTCATGCCTGTCATCTCCGGCGTGGAGGTACGCGCGTTGAACTGCTTGCAGAACTCCATGATGTTCACCTGGGCCTGGCCCAGCGCGGGGCCCACCGGCGGGGCTGGATTCGCCTTGCCGCCTGTGATCTGGAGCTTCACGTAAGTTGCAACCTTCTTCGGTGCCATGGGTCCTGTCCTCTTCTACTTCAAAGTTTCTGGCGGATGACTTCGCCCGCCGATCCTGCAAAAATCTCAAAACGCTCCAGCGCAAGCGCGGAAGCTTACGCCTCTACCTTGTCCACCTTGGAGAACTCGATCTCCACCGGCGTCGAACGCCCGAAGATCGAAACCATCACCTTCAGCGTCTGCCGGTCTTCGTTCACGTCGTCCACCGCGCCGTTGAAGTTGGCGAACGGCCCTTCGTTGATGCGGACCTGCTCGCCCTTCTCGAACTTCATCTTTAGAGTCGGCTTGTCCTTCGCCGCCTCGCTGCGGAAGAGGATCGAGCTGACCTCCTGCTCGGTCAGCGCGACGGGCTTGTCGCCGGTGCCGAGGAAGCCGGTGACGCGCGGCGTGTTCTTGATCACGTGCCACAGGTCGTTGTCGAGGTCCATCTCCACCAGCACATAGCCCGGCAGGAAGACGCGCTCAATGGTGTACTTCTTGCCATTGCGCAGCTCCGTCACCGGCTCGGTCGGGATCATGATGCGACCGATGCGGTTTTGGAGGCCGAACGCCTGGATGCGGCTCTCGATCGACTCGCGCACCTTGCGCTCAAAGCCGGAGTAGGCGTGGATGATGTACCACTTGAAATTCTCATTC
>DATNEM010000091.1:0-11783 GCA_035552995.1 Acidobacteriaceae bacterium
GCCCCAGGGTCTGGAGGCCACAGTCGACGTGACCAACCTGCTGGCGGAGGGATACCATCCCTTCCTCTCCGCCGATGGCCGGACCCTCTACCTTGCGCAGGCGCCGCGCACCGTGCGTGCCGGGTTGGCCTTCAACTTCTAGGGAGCTCCGATCAAGCCTGAATGCTGCTCCAGAAGAAACGCAGATTCCCTTCGGGAATGACAAAATCGATGGCAGGCCGCTCGTTTGAGGGCGGGACGTAACGAGAACTTCCTCATGATCCGGCGATTTTTCTGCGCGGCTCGGAGCGAGCGCACATTCCTAAATCTTCTGGTTCAGTTGCAATGAGGCGATCCTGTTTGCAAGGTCGTCCTTTGCTGCCTGCAGATTGGTCTGTGCCGTCGCGATGGTCTTCTGCTGCGCTGTGATCTGGTCTTCGGTTGCGTTCAGGTCGTGGACGAAACGGTCGCGTGAAGTCTTGTCCGCCGCGGCGAGCGCGGTGATGTTGGCACGTTGCCGTTCCTCATCGGAGCGCAGGTCGTTGAGGCGGCCATTCGCGGCATTGAGCGCAGCCTGCATTTCCGCGACTTTGGCCCGCGCATCGAGTATGGGCTGGAGCGCCTGCTTCATCGCGGCGCTGTTGCTGCCGGACTGGTTGAGGATGTACGTGAGCTGCGAGTCGCTGAAGCTGGTGAGCTGATACGCGGTCGCGCCTTCGTGCCGCTCGCCGACATGCAGGCGCACGGTCTCGCCGGGCGCGGCAGCGACGCGGAAGCGATACACGCTCGGCGTCGTCTCTTCCGGCTTGGGGTCGGAATCAAGCGTGAAGCCCTGGCGCACAGGATGTTCGACGATCACGGTGCGCGGATCGGTTGCGGCGTTATGCACAACGTAGGTGATCTCGGCGAAGTCCGTCGAGTGCAGCACGAGCACGCCTTTGGCCGCGGTGATGGAGGTGGCGTGCTGCGAGTTGAGGCGGCTCTCAGTGGTCACGCGTACGGCCTGATCGACGGCGTAGGAGAGCAGCCGCTTTTCATTGGGGTGTATGGGATCGAGCAGGCCTTCGCCGCCGAAGTCGCCGTTTTCGACGATGGTGAAGGAGCCGCGATCGAGCGTGAAGTCGGAGGTGTTCGTCACCCAGAGGGCGCGCAGCGGCGTGGGTTGCTGCTGCGACCAGAGTGTCACGCGCTCGGCGTTGACCTTGGTCTGCAGGATGGGAACGAGCGCAGATTCGTTCTTGCGGATGGTGATGGGATCGGTGAGGTTGTAGGCGAAGTAGTCGTCGAAGGCGGCGGTGGTGGAGTTGGGGTTGACGGAGGCGACAGCCAGTTCGCTATAAAGCTGGTCGTTGAGCGTCGCCAATGGCGCCGCCATGGCATTGACTGTGACCGCCTGGTTTGAGGCTTGCAGCTTGCCGCCGAAGTTGCCGCCAAAGCCAGGGCCACCAGAGCCGGACCCGACTCCTCCCATGACACCGCCTGCATAGCCTGACGCCATGACCGGCGCAGGGGGTGGGGCCATCGCGGTTGCGCTCCTGGCCTCCTCTTCACCACTCTCATGCGTCTGCGGGGAAAGTTGCGCTTCCTGCGGCAGGCCAATCTCCGGCCGGCGCGAGTAATAAGGAACCGACAGCGGCTGGATAAAGCTCTGCGGCGCGCCCGCGATGAGTGAGAGATGCACGTTGATCCAGTCCGCGCCGGTGGTGTTGTCTACGACCGACCAGCCCTGCAGCGTCGCGGTTTGCGGGGCGGACGCTGCAGCGGCCTTTGAACCCGGGTCCGTGAAAAGAATCCGGTAGGTGGACTTCCAGATGGGCACCTCGCTCAGGTAGCTGACATGCAACTCACGTCCGCCGGTCCCGTTGTCCTGCAGCGTCAGGTGGCGCAGCCCCTGATTGCGGGTCGAAGCGAGCAACTCGAGATAGCGGCCAACGTCGGCATGAAGCTGCGAGTCCAGCAGGCGGACAGAGGTTGCCGAAGTGAGCTCAACGGTGCGAACGGAGCTGTCATCGCCGACAACCGTGACGAGGCGCTTCTCAGCCGCCGGCTGGTTGTCCTTGGCCGGTTCGTTGACGACTTCAATGTTGAGCAGGCGTCCGGTGATGGGCGCGCCGGAGCCTGTGACGGAGACTCGCGCGCCGCGGATAGCGTTGTAGAAGTCGACCGCGGTGGGGTCCTCATCGAGCGCGAGCGGCAGCGCCTTCAACTGCTGGTCGAGGGGCGTGGTGGAGTTGTACCCCGCGCCGGAGATGCGCCCGCCGCCGAGGTCGACTGCGGTGAGCGACTGCAGCACGTCGTTGAGCTGTGCCGTGGTGAAGTCGATGGTTACGGCCTGGTCGCCGGTGATGCGACCGGCATGTTCAAAGAAGCCGACGCCGTTTTTATAGAGGGACACGCGCGTGACGGGAAGCTGCGCGGGCGGCTCGGGTGATTCCGCATGAGCCGTGGCGGGCGCTCTTGTCACCGCGTGGGCCGCGGCCTTCGGTTTGGGGTTCTGGGCGAGGAGGGAAAAAGGCAGAAGAAGAGAGAGGGCTACGAGAAGGCTCTTGCGCACGCGTGTGCTCCTTCAGGGACCGGCGGCGCGTCCCGTTCACTTGGAACTCCATAGAGAAAACGGCCCTGCCGGAGAATCCTGCGGAAGAAAATCCGGCCAATGCAGTTTCATTCACTGCTGCTGAGATAGACTCTGGCGCGAGCGGAATTGTTCCCGAATGTTGTGCGGTTTATTTTTAGCAGGAGTGCGTCCTGACGAGGAGGAGTCTCGTATTACGCGCGTGCGACGCGGCGATACACCGGGTCGAAGCCGAGCGAGCGGGCCACATCGAGCAGCTTTTCGAAGTTGAGGCTTACGGTGGCGCCGGCCTTCTGTGTCACCTCGTCTTCGATCGGCAGGTCGAAGTCGTCCGCGCCGTAGAGGAGGCCTTCGAGCGCGCGCTCATTCTGCGTGAGTACGGAGGTGCGGATGCGGGGAATGTTGTCCAAAAAGATGCGGCTGAGCGCGAGGTGGCGCAGGTATTCGGCGCTGGTGATCTCGATGCCGCCCAGCTGTGTGAAAAATGGCTTGTAGGTCCAGCAGAGAAAGCTGGCGAGACCAGTCGCGTCGAATGAGAGAAGCTCGTCCTGAAAGCTGCGGGTGCGGTCGAGATGCTCGATGCGCTCCTCGATCGTTTCATCGAAGCCGATGACCATGGTTGCGGTGGTGCGCAGGCCCGTCTCGACGATGGCTCGCTGCGCGGCGAAGTATTCGGCGACGGTGTACTTGAACTTGCTGTGGCGCCGGCGGAAGTCTTCGGTCAGAATTTCGCTGCCGCCGCCGGTGATCCAGCGCACGCCTGCGGCTTTGAAGCGTTGCGCGGCCTCGGCGTAGCTGAGCTTCGCGTGATCGGCGAGATACATGAACTCGGCGATAGTGAGTGCGTAGAACTCGATGCGGTCGCCGTAGCGCGCGCGGACGGCGCGGAAGAGATCGCAGTAGTAGTCGAGCGGAAGATGTGGATTGAAGCCGCCGTTGAAGGCGGCAAGGTCGCCACCGAGGGCCAGGAGTTCGTCGAGTTTGGCGAAGACCTGGGCCTGCGTGAGCACATATCCGCCTGCCTCGCCGGGCAGCTTGTAAAAAGCGCAGTAGTCGCACTGCGCGACGCAGACGTTGGTGTAGTTGACGATGCGCATCACCATGTAGGTGCATGTCGCCGGCGGATGGAAGCGCGCGCGCACCTGCGAGGCCAGCTCGCGCAAGTCCGCGTCGGAGCCCTCGCGCCAGAGCGTCAACGCGTCGTCGGTGGAGATGCGCTCGCCTGCGCCAACCTTGGCGCGGATATCGGCGAGCGAAGATGCGGCGGTGGGCACGTATTGATTTTAGTCCGCGGCGGATTGGGCGTTCTGCGCGGACGCTGCCAGAACCTGCTGTGCGGCGCGCAGTCCGCTGCGGATGGCGGCGTGCACCGTGCCCCAGTGGCCCGTGGTGTCGGTATGTTCCCCTGCGAAGAAGATCGTGTCTTCGGCGGGGATGGTCATCTTCGAACAGGCATCGAGCGCACCGGCGGGGATGTAGCTGTAGGCGCCGAAAGCGAGCGCGTCGCGTGACCAGTTATGTGTGTAGCAGCCGAGCAAATCGGCGCGGAGAGACTCGGCCGGCAGAGCGAGAATGCGTGCCAGCGTCTCGCATGCGAGCTCGCCAAGTTGTGCCGGAGTCAGGTTGGCGAGCGTGTCAGATCGCGGGCCGCCGATCCATCCGGTGAGGGAATTGCCCGGAGCAGGATGCGATGTCCACCAGACCGGAGGCATCTGGTCAAAGGCGAAGAGAAAGCTGAAGCCGGCACTTGAGGCTTGACCTACAGGGGCCGCTGCCTGCGTCAGGATTTGTGCGGGCAAGCTCGCGGCAAGTGTTCGCCAGAACTCGGGACGGAAGAGCAGGGTGAAGCGCCGCGCGTGTCCCATACGCAGGCGATGGGCTTCATGGATGGGCGGCGGGACAGGAACGAACTCGATGGCTCCCTGCTGCAGCACTCCGAGCGGCACCGTGACGATGGCCTGCGTGGCGCGATGCGTGGTGGGCCGACCCGCAACGTTCGCCGATACCACCACGTGTCCTGGAGACCATTCGATGCGCTCGACCAGCGTATCCAGCAGCAGCGTTCCACCTGCCTGAGTGAACTTCTCCGCTTGAAAGTTCGGCAGGCTGTCGTAACCGCCGCGAATGCGGAAGAGCCGGTCGCCCTCAATCTGATCTTCGGCGGCCTGCTGCATGCCGAGCGCTGCAATGCCGATCACGCGATGGTCCGCGGCGTTGAAACCCTCGACGTAGCCGATGGCGCCATAGCGTAACTCATCCGAAAAAGACTGCTGTGCCAGGTAATCGGCGAAGGTGAGGTCCGGCCCGGTCCACGCTTCCAGTTTTTCCAGCACGGCAAAGCGCGCGTCCTCTTCGGCTTCCTCACTCGCCCCTGAAATGAGCCGGCCATCTTCATAGCTCAGGTGCGGCCCGGTGGACTCATAGGTCTCAAGCCCGGCCTCTTCGATCAGCGACCACAGCTCAGGCGGCCTGCCATGGATGAACTCAGCACACAGCTCGATCGTCTCGCCGCCTGCGCGCATGGTGAAGATGCGGCCGCCCACGCGCGGTGCGGCTTCGAGCACGGTTACCGAGCGGCCAGCCTCCGCAAGAGAGCGTGCGGCCGTGAGGCCCGCCATGCCCGCACCGATAACAAGGACGTTGCTGGTTGTATCGTTCACGCATAGTTAGGATGCCGGAATGCGATAAAAAACGCAGGTGCGGCAGCGTACAATCAATGCCATGCAGGAGGCTGTGGGCACGGAGACCGAAGCGAGCGGAGTGGCGGCGGACGCCGCACTTGTATACACACGCAACCATCCATATCTTTCCACCGTGACCGAGAACCGGCTGTTGAATGGTGCGGGATCGGACAAAGAAACGCGGCACATCGTCTTCTCGCTCGACACGAGCATGGCGTACACACCAGGCGACTCCATCGGCGTGTTGCCGGAGAACCGCGCGCAGGCGGTCGCGGAGGTGCTGGCGGCGCTCGGCTTTAGCGGCGAGGAGCGTGTGCTCGACCACTACAAGGTGGAGATTAGTTTTGAGGAGGCGTTGCGCACGCGGCTCTCCATCGGCGTGCTCACGCGCGGCAGCATCGGGCAATACGCGAAGCTCCCGGGCGCGGCGGGTGCGGGTGGCCGTGGACCCTCTGAATTGAAGGGGCTGGTTGGCCCGGACAATCGCGCGAAGGCGGAGGACTACTGTTACGGCCGTGAGTTCATCGACCTCCTTACGGATTTTCCCGGTGTCATCTCCACGCCTCAGGAGCTCTTCAACGTGCTGCAGCGCCTAGTGCCGCGGCTCTACTCCATTGCTTCCAGCCAGGCGCTGCATCCGGGCGCTGCGGAAACTTCGGTGCGCGTGGTGAAGTACGAATCACACGGACGCGAGCGCCACGGCGTGTGCAGCACGCAGCTTGGCGACCGCTCGCCGATCGGCTCGAAGCTGCCGGTCTTTCTGCACGCCAACCAGAACTTCCGCCTGCCGGAAGATGATTTTGTACCGGTGATTATGGTGGGGCCGGGCACGGGCGTTGCGCCATTCCGCGCATTTCTAGAGGAGCGGCAGGCGACTGGGGCCAGCGGAGAGAACTGGCTCTTCTTCGGCGACCAGCATGAGGCTTCGGACTTTCTGTACAAGGAGCAGTTCCAGGCGATGCAGCGCGACGGTGTCTTGACGCGGCTGGACCTGGCCTTCTCGCGCGACCAACCGGAGAAAATTTACGTGCAGGACCGAATGCGCGAGCACTCCGCCGAACTCTACCGCTGGATTGAGCGCGGCGCGTATTTCTATGTTTGCGGCGATGCGTCGCGCATGGCGAAGTCCGTAGAGCTGGCCTTGACCGATACGATCGCGAACGGCGCGGGCATAACGCCGGACGCTGCGGCCGAGCAGATCAAGACGATGAAGCGTGAGCGCCGCTATCAGCAGGACGTCTACTAGAGATAGTAACTAGGGACTAGGGACTGGGGACTAGGAGGAAGCGATCGGCAAGCCAGCGTCACGTTAGAACTTATGACCTGGTGCTCAGAGCCAAGTCGCTCGCAACTAGGCGCGGCAGTGGTCGGCGCGCCAGTTGGCGACGGCCTGCTTGATCTGCTTCTCGCTCAGGTCCTTGTCCACCGCATAGCGAACCAGCGAGGGCAACTCGTCGTCGGAGGCGAAGCGTAGGCCGATGATCTGACGCAGCGTGAGCGATTGCGTGCGTGCGAGGTCCTCCGCCGAGAGCAGGCGCTGGTAGCGGAGCTGCTCTTCCAGGCGAATCAGGCGGTCCTGCACGCGCAGGGTCTGCGTGCGAGCGCTGCCGACAGCAAACAGCAGCATCAGGGCGATGACGTCCCACCAGCAGAAGAGGACGCGATGAGTTGGCCAGTGGTGGATGGTCATCGCGATGGAGAAGAGAAAGTTCAGCAGAAAAAATGGCGCGATGAAGAAATGCCAGAAGGGATCGAAGCGGGTATGGTTCTTGTAATTTTGCGGCTCGGACATCGTGCGGTTCTCCTGCCTCTTGCGGTAGAGGTTTGCGGGTTATTTGCGGAGCAAAGCGATGATACACGCGCTCTGCCTGTTGGGCGCGAAGAACGCGCGCGGGCCGGTCGGCAGTTCCGTCGGTTAGGCTCGAAGTATGGCGAGGGGCAACGGAGCAAAGCGGATCGGCGTACATGTGGGCACGGCCGGTGGCGTGTGGACGGCGGTGAACCGCGCGGTGGAGGCGGGCGCGAACACCTTCCAGATGTTTTCATCGAGCCCGCGGATGTGGCGGCCAACCAAGATCAGTCCCGCAGATGCCGCGAAGATGCGTGAGCTGCGTGCAAAGCACAATGTTGCGCCCGTCTCCATCCACGCGAGCTATCTGATCAATTTGTGCAGCCAGACCGAGGCATTCCGCGAGAACTCGGTGGTTGCGTTTCGCGGCGAGGTGGAACGCGCGCTGGCACTGGGCGCGGAATATCTGGTGCTGCATCCGGGAAGCTGGAAGGGCCTGACGCGCGAAGAAGGCCTGCGGCTGGCGGCGCAGTCGATCGAGCGCGCGATTGATGGACTGAAGTGGCAGGACGCGGACTTCCGCATCCTGATCGAGAACACCGCCGGCGCGGAGTTTTCGCTGGGCAGCAAGCTGGAGCAGGTCGCCGAGCTGGTGGAGTGCCTGAGGGCGTGCGCGCCGGTCGCGGTCTGCCTCGATACATGCCATGTGCATGTCGCGGGTTATGACATCGTTTCGGAAGATGGATACATCGAGACGATGAAGCTGGTGGAGGCGACGGTCGGCTTCGACGCGGTGAAAGTATGGCACTGCAACGATGCGAAAGCGGCGATGGGATCGAAGCTCGACCGGCATGAGCATATCGGCGAAGGCACCATTGGTGCGGCAGCCTTCCGCCGGCTGCTGCATGATGAGCGCTTCGCGCACTGCGCGTTTATTGCGGAGACGCCTGTAGATGCGCCGGGCGACGAGGCACGGAATGTGGGTGTGCTTCGCACGCTCGCCGCGGGGTGAAGCACAGCGATGAAAAAGTGCTTGCAGCGAAAAACTGGCTGACCTCAGCGGCTAAAGCCGCAATGATTCCGGGCCGATCAACGGCGCGACTAAAGTCGCGCCCTGTCAAACGCGCCTTTGCCGATCACTGCTTCGCGAAGATGCGGCTGGGATCGCTGAAGGCTTTGAACTCGAGCGCGTTGCCCGCAGGATCGAGCAGCATCATGGCGCATTGCTCGCCGATCTCGCCCTGGAAACGCACATACGGCTCCACGACAAAGGCAACGTGAGCCGCGCGCAGACGATGCGCGAGTTGTTCCCACTCATCCAGCGGCAGGATGACGCCGAAGTGGGGGATCGGCAGGTTGTGGTTGTCGACGAGGTTGTGCTGCTTTGGGGTGGTGTCGGCGGGCGGGCATAAGTGCGCGACGATCTGGTGGCCGAAGAGATTGAATCCGACAAACACGTCCGAGCTTCGGCCTTCAGAACAGCCGAGGACGCCGCCATAGAAGGCACGGGCCTTCGTGAGGTCATCGACGGGGAATGCGACATGAAAAGGTGAGAGGTGTTGGTGGTGCATGGCGGTTCCTCACGCGTGATGGTAGCAAGAAAACAAATACAGGGGTCCTTCGCTTCACTCAGGATGACGCCAGTTTTGGGATGCCGGGTCTCAGCCGCGGTCGAGCGGGAGGCGCACGCGGAACTCGGTGTCTCCGGGCTCTGAAGAGAATGTTACCGTGCCGCCGTACTGGTCAACGATGCGCTGCACGATGCCCAGGCCGAGGCCTGTGCCCACGCCGACGGCTTTCGTGGTGTAGAAGGGATCGAAGATGTGCGCCTGGCTCTCCAGCGGGATGCCTGCGCCGTTGTCGGCCACTGTGACGCAAAGAAAACGGCGGGGCTTCTTTTCTTTCGCTCCCGCCGATCCCGCCGCTGTTGCTTCACTGATTTCATCCATCCACGTGCGAATGCGAATCGTACCGCCCTGCGGGATGGCGTCAATTGCGTTGTCGAGAAGGTTGGTCCAGATCTGGTTCAGGCCGGAGCATTCGCATTGCAACTGCGGAAGGTTCTGTCCAAAGTCCTTTTCGAGGACGGCCTGCTTTTCGCGGAACTTATGCGCCAGGATGATCAGCGTGGCGTGGATACTCTCGTTGACGTCGACCGATTGCTTCTGCCCCTTGCCTTCGTAAGCGTAGGACTTGACTGCCTTCACCAGAGTTGAGACACGGCCGATACTTTCCTCGATCGTTCCCACCAGCTGGATGCTGGAAACCAGCGCCTCCAGCCAGTTCAGCGCGTCCGAGAAGACGGGGCCGGGAAACTCTTCGCGGGCGCATTCCAGCTCGCCGGAGGTGATGCCGATCGAGACCAGCGTCGGCGCGAGCTTCCACGCGTCCTCCACGCTCGCGTTTTCCATCCACTCGGTCAGCTTCTCTTCCGCGTCGCTCTGCTCCAGCGAATTCAGCCGCAGCGGCTTTTCCTTGCTTAGCGCGTGTTCCTGCAACTCAAAGATGCATTGTCTCTGCTGCTCCGTAAGGCATGATTTCGAAAACTTTGCTGTGAGTTTATGCATGCGCATCAGGTTTTCGCGCAATTGCGCCGCAGCTCGCACGGCGGCGGCCCCCGGATTGTTCAGCTCATGCATCAGGCCGGCGGCCAGCGTACCCAGCGACGCCATCTTCTCCTGTTGCACAATGACGCTCTGGAACTTCTGGAAGCGCTGGGCCATGTTGCCGAGGATCGCCTTGCGCACGTTGGGGCAGTCGGTCATTAGCCGCCAAAACTGGTGCTCGTCAAACTGCAGCAGGTCGCAGGGCTTTGCGGCGCGGATGCTGGCAGCGCACAGCGTGTTGGAAAGCAGCGGCAGCTCGCCGAAGCCGGTGCCTGCCGAGATGGTGGCGACATTCTCTTCATGCCCGCTGGGCTGGCGGTGCAGAATGTGCAGCTCGCCGGAGAAAACGATCCAGAAGAAGCGGGGCGGGTCGCCCTGGTGGACCAGATAGTCGCCCTCGGAAATCTGGCGTTCCGCGCCGCCGTTCAGGCAGCGCACCTCCGATTCCGGCACATCGGCGAGGATAGGGACGGTACGCAGCCGCGCCAGCAGCGCGTCGGACATCGTGCCAGTCGAGGTGCCGCTTTGGGCGCGTTCGCTCACCGCTGAATTAGATTCGGCAGGGAGGCTGCCGGCTTCGATTTTTCTTCTGCAACCATGGGGTTATATAGATTCAACGATGCAGCGGAGTGATAAGTTTCACAACACGATTTCTCCGGGGCTAAAGCCCCGACAGGTCAGGCGCTCGCGGCGGCGGGGCTGAAGAGAATGCTGAAAATGTCGCCCGAAGCCGGTTTTGTATTCCCTCAGCGGCTAAAGCCGCCCAGTTTTTAGTCCTCACGGCGCGACTAAAGTCGCGCCCTTTCAAAGCAAGTCCTTTTCAGCAGCCCTTAAGTGCCCTATCAAAACTACAGCCTGAACTGCTGAAGCCTCATTTGCTCAAAAGTGCCTTCGTATCGCCGCTTGGGCCCATTCTTTACAAGCCTGCCAGATACTGGTGAACAAACTGAATCGCGATCGAACCTTCGCCCACCGCAGAGGCGCAACGCTTCACGGAATTGAACCGGACATCGCCCGCGACGAAGATGCCCGGCACACTGGTCTCGAGTAGATAGGGCTCACGGTCCAGTTTCCATGCGGCCGCCGCACGCGCCTTCAGGTCGGGGCCGGCCAGGATGAACCCCTTGGGATCGACCGCGATCTCCTTGGGCAGCCAGTCGGTCTTGGGGGCCGCACCGATAAAGATGAAGATGGAGTTGGTCTGGCGGCTCTCCGTGCCGTTGGGCGTCTTCAGCGTCAGGGATTGCAGCCGGCCATTGCCGGTCATGGCTGTTACATCGGTCCTGGTCTCGACGAGGATGTTCGGCGTCGCGGCGATCTGATCGATCAGGTATTTCGACATGCTCTTCGTGAGCGAGTCGCCGCGCACCAGCATGTGGACCTTGGCGGCATAGCGGGAGAAGTTCATCGCGGCCTGGCCCGCGGAGTTTGCGCCGCCCACCAGGTAAATGTCTTCCTCGGCGCAGGACATCGCCTCGGACCGCGCCGCGCCATAGTAGACGCCGGCGCCGGAGAACGTATCCGCGCCGGGCACGTCCAGCTTGCAGTAGTCGACTCCGGTGGCGATCAGGCAGACGTGGCAGCTCAGCTCGCGGCCATCCTTCATCTGCACCAGGTGATAGCCGTTGTCTGACCGGATGCACGTCACGCGCTGCGTCAGGAACTCCGCGCCCAGCCGGTTCGCCTGCAGGAAGGCGCGCTTGGCGAGGTCGTCCCCGCTGAGGCCCTGTGGAAAGCCGAGGTAGTTCTCGATTTTGGAGCTGGAACCGGCCTGGCCGCCGACCGCCGAGGGCTCAACGATCAGCGTCCGCAGGCCCTCCGATGCGCCATAGACGCCAGCGGCAAGCCCGGCGGGTCCCGCGCCCACGACGATTACGTCGTAGAACTCCTCCTTCGCCTGGAGGTTAAGGCCGATGCGGGCCGCAAGTTCTGAATTCGCCGGTTGCACCAACGCGGTCCCGTCGCCGAAGAGAACCACCGGCAGCTTGGCATCGTCCAGGCCCTTTTCGTTGAGCAGTGCGCTCGCGTCCGGCGAGACTTGCGGGTCGAGCCACTTGTACTCCACGCGATTGCGCGAGAGGAAGTCGCGCACCGCGTGGTCGGCGGGCGACCAGCGCGTGCCGATCACCTGTATGCCCTCATAGGGTGCCTTGTAA
>DATNEM010000092.1:0-10333 GCA_035552995.1 Acidobacteriaceae bacterium
GCCAGAGAACATGATCGCGACCGCCATGAGGCCTGGAAGCAGGACGGTGGAGAAGTTCTGGCTTCCGGACATGGCAGCAGTTGGGTTCAGCGCGCCGCCGCCGGACATGTGCGGCATGATGTACGTGAAGACGAACAGGAAGAGCAGCGGATTCATGCAGACGCGAATGAGGAAGGGAATCTTTTCGCGGCGCAGCACGTGGAGATCGCGCAGAAAGAGTCCCCAGAATGCACGAGGGTAAAGCGCGCGCCGGCCGAGGTCCGGCCGCTCCGCCGAGGCAGGCAGCGGCGGGTGCGTGATGACGGGTAACTCGGTGTCGATGGATGGGATCGTCTGCATGGCGGTTTATTCGCGGAGCTCGCGGCCAGTGAGCTGGATGAACACGGTCTCGAGGCTGCTTTCGGTGATGGTGAGGTCCCGCAGTCCGTAGGGGTTGCTGGCGCGGACGATTTCGGGCAGCAGGCCGTCGGCGTTGTCCGCCAGGATGCGGACGCCGACGGGAGTGGTCTCGGCGCTGCGAACTCCGGGCATCTTCCTGAGCTGCGCGCGCAGAGCGACGGTGGAATCATGCTCGCTGAGGTCGAGCGCGTAGACCTTTTGCGCGCCGACAGCGCTTTTGAGGGCGGAGGGTGTGTCTTCGACGAGGATTTTGCCGTGGTCGATGATGGCGACGCGGTCGCAAAGTTCGTCCGCTTCTTCCATGTAGTGGGTAGTGAGGACGACGGTAATGCCCTGTTCACGAAGGCCACGGACGGCCTCCCACATGGCGATGCGGCTTTGAGGATCGAGGCCGGCTGATGGCTCGTCGAGGAAAAGCACGCGCGGATGGTGGGCGATGGCGCGGGCGATCAGAACACGCTGCGCCAGGCCACCGGAGAGCTGCACGGGATAGGCATCGGAGCGCTCGGTGAGGTGGAACTGATCGAGCAACTGAAGGGTCCGCTGGCGGGCTTCGCTGGAGGAAAAGCCGAAGAAGAGGCAGTGGAAATAGAGATTTTCAAAGACGGTACAGGCGCGGTCAAGCGTATTGAACTGCGGGACGATACCCATGCCGCGGCGCGCAAGGGCCGGAGTCTTCACAACATTGACGCCGGCAATATGGACATTGCCCGCAGTGGGCAGCACGCGGGTGGTACAGATGCTGATGGTAGTTGTTTTGCCGGCGCCGTTGGGCCCGAGGAGGCCGTAAAGCTCTCCCTCTTCGACGGTGAGATCGATGCCGTCGACTGCGGCTACGCGCTGTTTGCCTTCATATATCTTGCGAAGGCCTTCAACCTGTACGATTGCCGCCACGATTCCAGTCCGTGCAAAAAGAGATTGCTGTGCCCCCCGATTATAGGCATGGGTTCGAAGGAGCACCATACCGAAAAGTGGGAGACACAGCAGGGATCGTTCCGCATCAGAGCCAGGCAATCTTGTGATTTGCCGCCTTCATTCCAAGCCGGTTAGTGGCGGTCATGGCCGGAATGGCCGCTACTGCGTTCATGGCCGTGGCCGTCACGCAGGTAATTGCCGTGGAAGTCATGGAAGTCGCGGTGGTTGTCAAAGTGCTCATCGTGGCGCGGATAGGGTCCGTGATAGCCGTACCGCGGATCAAAGCGGTGGTCCACATGGCCGTAGAAATCGCGGCGGCCGTGGTACCAGGGACCGGCGCCGATAAACACGCCGTTCGAGAACCACTCCGGACCGTAGTAGCCGTAAGGAGCGCAGCGATAGGGCGAATAGTCGTAGTAACCATAGGGGCAGACGGGCGCGGAACCAATCTGTACGCCGAAGCTGACCTGAGCTGCGTGGGCCGCAGGAACTGCGGTCAGCATTGCAATGAGAAGTGCCGGCAGTAATAGGAATTTCAAGCGCATGGGCATCGTCCTCCTACATTGATTTAGAGTCCGGCCTTGCCGACAGGAGTTGGGCAGAAAAGGAGCGCGCGGGGCAAAGAGATTCAGGGCTGGGGCTGGGAGGTTGCCCGCGGAAGGCCGAATCCCGGATCTGGATGTTTTGATCGGGGAAATACCGTGGGCGTAAGATCGTGATATGGCGCGGGGATGGGAGAGCAAATCCGTGGAGGAACAGATGGCTCAGCAGGCTGAGCAAACGGCGAGCGGTCCTGACGGAAAGGCAGCTATGCATGCGGCGGAGGCCGATCGCAAGCGGCAGCGGCAGGCGCTGGAGCTTCAGCGGGAGCGGATCCTTTCCGAGCGGACATCCAGCGCGCATCGCAGAGAGGCGTTGAGCCAGGCGCTCGCTGCGATCGAAGAGAAGCTGGCGGAGCTCGGCTGGTCGATTCATGTTTAGACGCGGCGTTTAGGCGCCAGGTCCAAGCGCTGCGCCAGTGGCCCTGGCGGGTGCCGGACGAGGTCGACGTGCTGGTAGAAGCGGCAAAGCCGGTGGCGCTGGTGCTGTGCATGGCGGCGCTCTGCACCGTGTTCTCGGCAGCATTCCTGGATCCAACCGTTGACGCGAATCAGACGGCGTGGGACTTGCTTGCGCTGGTCGGGCTTGCGGCCGGCATTTGCGCTGCGAGCGGAATGCTGTTTTGCGACGGCGTGGATGGCGGACCTGGCGCCGTGCTGCAGACGCTGCCTGTGCAGATGTTTCTGTGGGCTGCGGGTGTGATGGTGGTGATGTACCTGGCGTCCGGATACCTGGAGACGCACTGCGTTTTCTATCGCGACGTGCGGCGGTTTTGAGGGGGTGAGAGTTTGACGAATAGCGGCGGCGGGTCTGGCGAATAACAGGGTGAGGCGAGGCTGGACGGTTCGGGAGATGCCGAGCCAGGCGGGCCGGCGTGCGCTGGTGACCGGTGCGAACAGCGGAATCGGTTTTTACGCGGCGCTGGAGCTGGCGCGCAAGGGCTCGCTCGTGCTGTTGGGTGCGCGAGACCCAATGAGGGGAGAGGCTGCTGCTGCGCGTATCCGGTCAGAGGTGCGCGATGCGAAGATCGAACTGGTTCTGCTGGACCTTGCCTCGCTAGCGCAGGTGCGTGCATTTGCAGAGGCGGAGTTGGCGCGGGGCACGGGTCTCGACCTGCTGATCAACAACGCGGGCGTGATGGCCCCGAAGACACGCGAGGTGACGGCGGACGGCTTCGAGATGCAGTTCGGGGTGAATGTGCTGGGGCACTTCGCGCTGACCGCGCTGCTGCTGCCCGCTCTGGAACGGGCGGCACAGCGCCACGGCCCGGCGCCGCGTGTGGTGACGATTGCATCGATTGCGCATAAGCGCGGGCGAATTGACTTCGAGGATTTGCAGGCGGAGAAGCGTTACGATGCCATGGGTGCGTACCGTCAATCGAAGCTGGCGGACCTGATGATTGCGCTGGAACTGGACCGCAGGCTGCGCGCGGCCGGTTCGCGGGTGATGAGCGTGGCGGCGCATCCGGGCGTCGCGCAGACACCGCTGTTTTTGCGTTCCGAGCACAAGGGCGTGGAGCGCGTGGTGCGGCAGGGGATGGGCGTGGCGATCCGGCTGTTTCTCAACTCCGCGGCCCAAGGTGCGGTGCCGACGCTATTTGCGGCCACAGCGCCGGAGGCAGAGAGCGGCGGCTACTACGGGCCGCAAGGGTTCGAGGAGATGCGCGGCGGGGATGTGGGCGCGGCGATCATTTCCGTACAAGCGCAGGACAGAGAGATCGCGGCGCGGTTATGGGAGGAGTGCGAGCGCCTGACGGGGGTCAAGATGCTTTGAAATCACGCGCCGCAGCTAGTGGCTCGATGGGTCCGCTTTGGTGGCAAGCCATTTGTTGAAGGGCACGGAGAAGGAGAAGAGGTCCTTCTTGCCGTCCAGCGTATGGAGCATCTTTACGTAAAGCTCGGCGCCTTTCAGCGGCTCGTCAAGGCCCCGGATGTCATAAAAGAGATAGCCGGCCAGCGTGGAATGCGCGTTGACGACGGTGCCGGAAAAACCGAAGTCGGTCTCGTCCTGCGTGATCTTTTTGTCGACGGGCGTCTTGTGGATGGGAATGGGGATAGGAACGATGGGGATGTGGCTGCTCGGGTTGTGTACGGTGTAAACGCGGCGGTCCAGATCTTCGTCAGTGGCCGCCTGGATCTTCCCGCCGTCGAGGGGAATGAACTGGATGCGCGCGTCGTCGAGCGAGACGGCGTGGTCGGAGTCATTGGTGAAGATGACCCGCACGGGAAGGAAGCCGTTTTCGACATAAGGGACGCGAAAGAAGGAGCAGTCCTTCGGTGCGAGGCAGGGGTCGATGGCGACTGTGAAGTGCTCGTCGTCGTGGGTCTCGTGCGCCGGATATTCTGTTGCGGGTTTCGCAGGCGGCGCAGACTTGTTGGCAGCGAAGGCGAGCGGCGCGGCAAGGAAGAAGCCGCTCGCGAGCGCACTGAGTGCAAGTTGCGCGGTAAGGCGCGTTGTGGCGCGCGGGGTGCGCGATGCAGGGGCGTAATGACGCTGAAACATGCTGGGCAAGATTATCCTCTTCGCTGATACGGTGGTAAAGCGAGGGAGTTTGGTGGCGTGCTCGAGTTCGTGACCATGGCGCTGTACAGCCTGCTGCTGGCGTGCGTGCTTGCGCTGGGAGCGCCATACTGGCTGTGGCGTGCGGCGCGCGGCGGGCCTGGGTGGGCCTCCGGTCTGCTGGCGAGACTTGGACGCGTACCCGGTGAACTGCGTGAGGCGGTCGAGGGGCGCAAGGTCGTTTGGGTGCACGCTGTGAGCGTGGGTGAGGTCCTCGCGGCCACACGGTTGGTGGCAGAGCTGGAGCACGCGTTGGGAGATGAATGGAGCATCGTCGTCTCTACGACGACCGCGACCGGGCAGGCGTTAGCAATAAAACGGTTTGCGGGTGTGGATAGAGAGGGATCTGCGCGCGTCTTTTACTACCCGCTGGATTTTGCGATGGCGGTGCGGGCGTATCTGCGGGCTCTGCGGCCGAGGATGCTGATATTGATGGAGAGCGAGCTGTGGCCGCGGATGCTGGCCCAGGGCCGGTGGGCCGGGATTCCAGTGGTGGTGGCCAATGCGCGGGTGAGCGATCGCAGCTTTGCGCGAGGGATGCGTGTGCGTCCGGTGTGGAGCAGGCTGCTGAGGCAGGTGACGCTGTTTCTCGCGCAGAGTGAGGAGGACGCGCGACGGCTGATCGCGATGGGCGCAGCGGCAGAGGCCGTGCGGGCGGTGGGGAACCTGAAATACGACGCGGCAGAGCCGAGGCAGAGCGAAATTGCGCGGTGGCTCGGCGGGATGCACAGAGCGATTATTGTCGCGGGCAGCACGCTGGAGGGCGAGGAAGAGATGGCGCTGATCGCCTGGGAGGCCGCTCTGTCGAGCAAGCTCGATCCATTGCTGGTGCTGGCCCCGAGGCATCCGGAGAGGTTCAGGGCGGTCGAAGCACTGCTCGCAGGCGGGAAATGGGCCAAATATTCGGGCTATTTAAGAGCGAGCGACTTTGGTCCGGAACGAAAGGGCAGCGGCCACTTCGATTTTGTGTTGCTGGACACGATCGGCGATCTTGCTGCGGTGTACGGCGTCGCCGATGTTGCTTTTGTGGGAGGGAGCCTGGTCCCGCGAGGAGGTCATAATCCTTTGGAGCCGGCACGATTCGGCGTTCCGGTGGTGATGGGACGTTCGTACGAGAACTTTCGCGACATCGTTGGGAAGATGCAGGAAGCGGGTGGGATTCGCATTGTGCGGAACGGAACGGAACTGAAGACCGCGTTTCAGGAATTGCTGACTAACAGCGAAGCCGCCAAAGCCTTGGGCGAGCGCGGGCGAAAGGTCTTCGAGGAGCAGCAGGGCGCGACGGTGCGAGCGACAGAAGCGCTGCGGAAGATCATCGGGCAGGATCGGGATTGCTCAGAGAAGATGCAGTCGTATGAGGTGCGCAGTTGAACGCCGCGCCGCGACGCACCTGGTTGCTGGCGCCGCTGGTACCGCTCTATGCGGCAGGGGTGGCGATCAAGGACAAGCTGCGTGCAGCAGGAAGGCTGAAGACGCATCGGCTCCAGTGGCCGGTGATCAGCGTGGGCAGCCTGTCGGCTGGCGGTGCGGGAAAGACGCCGGCGGTGATCGCGCTGGTCGGCCTGCTGACCGCGCGAGGGTGGAAGGTGGATGTGCTGTCGCGCGGATATGGGCGCAAGGGCCGCGATCCGGAGCGCGTGAAGATCGAGGGCGAGAATCCGGCGTGGTGGTATGGGGATGAGCCCCTGCTGATCGCGCGGCGAACTGGTGTTCCGGTGTGGGTAGGAAGGGAGCGCTTTGAGGCAGGGCAACTCGCAGAGGCGGCAGAAGGACCGGGGCGAAGAGTGCACGTGCTGGACGACGGGTTTCAGCATCGGCAACTGGGGCGAACGGTCGATGTGGTGATAGTGACGGAACACGAGATGGACGATGCGCTGCTGCCGATGGGCAATCTGCGGGAACGGCTGGAGGCCCTGCGCCGCGCAGAGGTGGTCGTCTTGCGCGAGGATGAGCGCGAGCGGGTCGAGCCACGGCTGCGCGGCCGCCTGCGCGGAGACGCTACGCTGTGGACCGTGCGACGCGAGTTGCGCTTTCCCGAGGGGATGAATGCGGTGCTGCGTCCGGTGGCGTTCTGTGCGACGGGGCGGCCCCAAAACTTCTGGCAGATGCTGGACGACGCCGGATGTGCGCCTGCGGCGCGTCTGGAGTTTGACGATCATCATCATTATGAAGCTGCGGACATCGAGCGTCTCGTCCAGCTTGCAGTGGACTCCGGCGGCAACGGATTTGTGACGACGGAGAAGGACGCGGTGAAGCTGTCGCCGCGCTTGCTGGAGGGACTGCACACGATTGGGCCGGTCAATGTCGCTGCGCTGGACGCAGTCTTTCCCGACGAGGCCGCGGTCGCGCGCGATCTGGAGGCGCGACTGGCGTGAAGATCCTGATCGTACGCATTGGCGCGATGGGGGATGTGCTGCATGCCATGCCGGCGGTGGCGGCGCTGCGGGCGAAATACCCGCGGTGGTTCATCGGATGGGCGATCGAGCCGCGTTGGAGCGACCTGCTGCAGATCGCCGGCGACCCGCAGGACCTGACGCAGGGCGTGGTGGTTGCCGGCGGCGCAATTGCGCGTAACGGCATGGTGGATCGTTGGTACAGCGTACCGGCGGCGGCGTGGAGCAAGCAGCCGTTGGCTGGCGCGACGCGGACGGATATTGCGGCGCTGCGCCGGGGGTTGCGTTACGAGCGATTCGATCTCTGCGTCGATCTGCAGGGTGCGGTGAAGTCGGCGGTGCTGGGGAAGATGTCAGGCGCGAAGTTGCTGGCGGGAGCGGCGGAGCCGAGAGAGCGCATCGCACGGCGATGGTACGGGAAGAGAGTCGAGGTGAACGCGCAGCATGTGGTCGACCAGGCTTGTGAGCTGCTGGGCGCCGCAGTGGGCGAGACGCTTGCTCCGGCAAAAGTGACACTGCCGATGAACGAGCAGGCTGAACATTGGGCAGACGAAGTCGTTGGCGAGGAACGGTTCGTGCTGATCTCACCAGGCGGCGGATGGGGAGCAAAGGTGTGGCCGGCGGAGCGATTTGGCAGAGTTGCGGCGGAACTCGCGCGAGCTGCCGGAATTCGGACGGTGGTGAATGCCTCGCCGGGCGGTTCGCGCGAGGCGGATGAGGTGGTGGCAGGGAGCAGCGGTGCAGCACGTGCTGTGCCTTGCAGTGTCGGCCAGTTGATCGCGCTGGCGCGAAGGGCGGAGGTGGTGATCGGCGGTGATACCGGGCCGCTGCATCTGGCCGCAGCGCTGGAGCGGCCGGTGGTGGGGATTTACGGGCCCACCGATCCGGCGCGCAACGGACCTTACGGGACACGGATGCGCGTGCTCCGCGATGCGGAGAGCGCCACCAGCCATAAGCGGCGCAATGAAGTAGAGCCTGCGATGCTCAAGATCAGCGCGGAACAAGTGGTCGCGGCGGCGAGAGAGCTGCTCGATGGCATTCCGTGAGCGGCGCGCCATGTGCCCGAGCTCGGGGACGGATGAGAAAATTGCAGCAGAGGTCCGTACAGGTTTGAGCAGCAGAACAGGTTGGCAGAAGATCGCGCGGCGTATACGAGTGCCGATGGGATTCGTATTTGCGGCGGTGTTCCTGTGGCTGGCGCGGCCGGAATGGCGGTCTTTGGCGGCGAGTGTTGCCCTGGTAGTGCCCGGCCTCTGGCTGCGCGGCTATGCAGCCGGGTATGTGAAGAAAAATGCTGAGCTGACCACGACGGGGCCGTATGCGTATACGCGGAATCCACTGTATCTGGGGTCGTTGTTGATTGCATTGGGATTTGCCGCTGCCGCGTGGAACTGGATCATTCTGGGGGTCCTGGTTGCGTTGTTTGCCGCAATTTATGTGCCGACCATCCAGAGCGAAGAAGCATACCTGCGGGCGCATTTTCCGGGCTTCGCTGCGTATACGCAAACGGTGCCGCGGCTGCTGCCGAGATTGACTCCAGCCCCCGTGTCTGGGGCGAAGGGTCGTGAGGGCGACGCAGCAACTGCCTGCTTCTCCCGGGCGCTGTATCTCAAGCATCGCGAGTACAATGCAGGGATAGGGGCAGGCGCCATCTACCTAGCGCTGGCCCTGAAGCTTGCCTTCCTGCAACGCTTTTTTTGAGCCGGTACGTTCAGCCGGTTTGGCGGTGTCGGCCGCCGGCTCCAATCCAATTTGCGGAGAAGGTTTTTGCAAGGATTCCGAAGATTTCTGTCGAGCGGCGTCTTCTGCGCCTCGGTTTTCGCAGCTCCTGCTCTCGGGCAAATCCTTGGAATTGGGACCAAACCACCTGCGCCTCCCGTGGTAATCCCCACTTTGCAACCGCCAGCGGCCGGCTATGAGTTCCCCCAGCACGAGACTTTGACCTTCAGTGTCGACTGGCGGGTTTTTACAGGTGGCCTGGCTGTGTTTCATCTGGTGCGCGATGGCGACCAGCTACGCATTACGGCGACCGGTGACACCGTCGGCGCCGTGAACATGCTGTTTCCCGTGGTGGATCGCTTTCAGTCCTCCATGAATACGACAACGGGCTGCTCCGGCGGCTTCTCCAAGCAGACGCAAGAGGGCAGGCGGAAGATGACCGATGACCTCACCTTCGACTATCGCGCGGGCAAACAGACGCTGGTGGAGAAGAACCTGGTCAAGAACACCACCAAGACACTGACGGCCAACGTGCCCGCATGCGTAACGGATTCGCTTTCGGCGATCTTTTACGCAGCCTCGCAGCGGCTGGCGGTGGGGCAGGACTTCGGCTTCCCGCTGGCGGACTCGATGCGGACCGTGACGGTGACCATGAAACCCGAGGCACGGGAGGAGATCAAGACGCCGGCCGGGACCTTCCAGGCCATTCGCGTGCAGCCTACAGCTGAAGAGGGTGTGGTGAAGAACCGCGGCAGGATATGGATCTGGTATACGGACGATGCGCGGCATATTCCGGTGCAGATTCAGGCAAGGTTGTTCTGGGGGACGCTCACCTTCTCTCTCCAGAGCATCGAAGACAAATAGGTTGTGATCCTGAGATCGGGAGAGAAAACTTTGCGGGAGAATGATTCAACGAATGATGATCGGCAGAAGAGCATGGTTACGGTAGCCCGTTTTGAAAGCCCTGTGGAAGCACAAATGGCCAGGGGAATGCTGGAGTCGGCCGGCATCGAATGCGAGCTGGTGGGCGAAAATGCCAACGTGCTCATCCAGTCCGCCTTCGAGGCGCAACTGGAGGTGAGCGCGGAGGATGAGGGGGCGGCACGCCAGCTGCTGGAGCAGGCAGGTGAAAAGGACGGGATACCGGAGTCGCAACTCGCCGCAGAGCCAGGGTTTGAAGGAGTAGAAGGCGATCCGGACGCTGAAACCTGAGTTGAATCTGGCGCGTAATTCCATGTAACGTTGTGGTGCTGTCCGGTTGAGCGTCTGAAAGCACAAACCGCGTTCGACATCGCGGTGGCCATGCGAGTTGAGACGCCGGCCGTTGACTTTGGGGGGAGTGAGATGAAGATTTCCAGAACATTGACGGTCGCGACGGGAGCGGCCTTTTTCGGCATGCTGATGGCAGTGTCACCAGCCGGCACGCTGGCTCAGGGCGCGGCGACGGTCCACGGACACGTGACCAACCCGGCGGGATTGCCGCTGAACGCCGGCGATGTGCGATTCACGACGGACAAGAATCCCAGCGCGCCCGACACGAAGTTTGCTTACGACTTCCCGCTCGACGGGCAAGGCAACTACACCGGGAAGATAGACAAGCCGGGAAGTTACATCGGCGTGGTCTTCCAGGGGGGCAACCATGTCGATTATTCGCCTGCGACAACGATTGCGGCAGGTGAGGACAAGACGATCGACTTTGACATGTCGCGCAAGGAGTATCTGGACAAGATGACTCCGGCGGAAAAGGA
>DATNEM010000093.1:0-10539 GCA_035552995.1 Acidobacteriaceae bacterium
GGTCGTTCCGCCGGGAACCGAGCTGGGCAAGCTGACTGGACCGCTCGCAGCACTGCCCGCTTTCTCGGACACCACACTGATCGCGCCGGCCTGCCACGACACCGCCGCTGCCATCGCGGGCATTCCTGCGACGGGCAACGACTGGGCATATATTTCGTCCGGCACCTGGTCGTTGGTGGGGACGCTCGTCGAGCAGCCGCGCAACAATGCGGAGGCGCAGGCGGACAACTTCACCAATTTGGGTGCGGTCGGCGACCGCATCTGCTTCCACAAGAATGTCAACGGCATGTGGCTGGTCCGGCAGTGCATGGATGAGTGGGCGACACGCGGGCACAAGTGGGAGATCGCCGCGCTTTGCGCCGAGGCGGAGAAGGTTCCGTGTCCGGGCGGTTTGCTCGATGTCGACGATCCTGATCTGATGCTGCCGGAACGGATGCCGCAGCGCATCAATGCGCAGCGGGCGAAGCGCGGGCTGGCAGCGCTGGATGAATCGCCGGCGAACGCACCGCAGTTCGCGTCGCTGATCTTCCACTCGCTGGCGGCGCGGTACGCTGAAGTGCTGGATCGCGTTGCGGCATTGACCGGCAAGCGGCTGAAGCGGCTGTTCATCGTGGGCGGCGCGAACCAGAATGCGTTTCTCAACCGCCTCACGGCAGAAGCGACCGGCCTTGAAGTGTTTCGCGGCTCGACGGAGAGCTCAACGGTCGGCAATCTGGCGGTGCAGCTCGCGGTGCTCGAAGGCTCACGCGATCCGGTGACGGGAGCGCATGCCGAGCCGGTGGCACGCTGGGCAGCGATGCTGATGGATGCGCTGGGCGCCGGGAAGATATAGATCGGACTTTCAGCCCTCATCGTCCAATCTGGACCAGCGTACCTGGGGCTGCGCCCCAGGCTGGTATGGATCGCGCCTGCGGCGCTTGTATTGTCGTATTCCCGTATCGAGTGTGTCTTATGCGCTGCGCCTTCGGCGCTTGACGCTCTTGGTTCTATGAACGTCATCGCAGATCTTCCTTGCGGATCACTTCGCGGACCAGCGGAATGGACTGCGGTTGTTTGGGTGAGATCTGCAGCGTGTCGCGAAGCATCTGTTCCGGCTCGGCGAGCAGGCGCGGCTCCTCGCTGAAGAGCGTCGCGATGACCTGGCCTTTGAGGACGCGATCCCCTACCTTGGCGTGCATCTCGATGCCGGCGTGCGCGCTGACAGGATCGCCGGGCCTTGCGCGGCCCGCACCGAGCCGTTGCACCGCCCAGCCAATCTCCGTGCAATTCATTTCTGCGAGATAACCGGTGGCATTGGCGGGGATGCCGCGGGTTGCGGCGGCCTTGTGGAACGCCGCAGGCTTTGCGATGGCAGCGATGGCAGCCGGAACGTCAGTCGATTGCAGCTCTACCATGTGCAGGAAGTGTCGATACGCGGAGCCGTCGGTAAGCAGGCGGTGCGAGAGCGCGGAGCCTTCGTCGGGTGTTTTCGCTTTGCCGCCGAGATGCAGCATGTGGCCGGTGAGCGCGTGCGTCAGGTTCAGCAGATCGGAAGACAAACGAAGCTTCTCGGGCGGCAAGGTAAATGCGAAGTCAGGTGAAAAGTGCTGGAAGAGTTCGAGGCACTCCATCACTTCGAGCCAGTTGCCGGCGAAACGGCCCAGCGCCTGGTCCATGGAGGTGAGCAGTGCGACCGTGCGCGCGCCGGCGCGCTCGCCCGTCTCGACCATGAGGCGCGCGAGCAGTTGCGCGTCCTCGTACTTCGACATGAAGGCGCCGGAGCCGGTCTTGACGTCCAGCACCAGAGCATTCAGCCCGGCGGCGAGCTTCTTCGACATGATACTGGCGGTGATGAGGTAGGGCGACTCGACGGTGCCGGTGTGGTCGCGCAGCGCGTAGAGAATGCGATCGGCCGGGACCAATGTCGGCGTCTGGCCGGCCATCGCGAAGCCGCACTGGCGCGTGATGGAGAGGAACTCATCGAGCGGAAGCTGGGTGCGGAAGCCGGGGATGGTTTCCAGCTTGTCGAGCGTCCCTCCGGTGTGGCCGAGCGAGCGCCCGCTGATCATGGGGTCGGAGAGCGAATATGGATCGCCTTCTCTGGCTGGCGTGCCGGCCGCGGCGATGATGGGCGCGATGAGCAGCGATGTCTTGTCGCCCACGCCGCCGGTGGAGTGCTTGTCGACGCAGAAGGATTTGAGCGGCGCGGTGTTGAGCGTCTCGCCGGAGTAGCGCATGGTTTGCGTCAGCACGGCGAGTTCCTGCGGGTTGAGGCCGTGGATGAAGATGGCCATCAGCAGCGCGGCGGTCTGCGCGTCCGTGGGCGTGTGGTTGGCGTCGTTGCGGGTGACCAGAGCCTTGATGAAGGCCTCGATCTCCTGGTCGGAGAGGCCCTGGCCGTCGCGCTTATGCTGGATGATCGGGATGGGATGGAAGGTCATGGTTCGCGCTCCCACGAAAATTTTTGGGGGGTATTTTGGGCGCAAAATATCTGGAATGAAAGAGTTGCAGGCGCCAACCCCTTGTAAAATATTCCATCCATTGGACTTGGCCGCAGAATATAGAAAATGCAGGAGTTATGGTGCTCCGCAAGGTTGCGACGGTTCGAGCGACTGGAATGTGAACGTCTCGTCGGCACCGATTTTTCCCCTTAGTTAAATTGTACGAGTTTGCATAGGGAAAACTGCCAACTTTCTTCGCGACGTAAGCTATTGAGCCACGGATGGATAGCGCGATTCAGGAGGCGAAGGGGCTTGACAACGTTTTCTCTGGGGGCCTGTAGCTCCATACATTTCCGGTTGGCGACGATCCCCATATTTGGGTTGTAGTGCCGCAATGGTGAATTCCCTGTCGCAGCTGGACCTATGACCTATACAGTAGGCCCCGAAGCAGTGGTAATCTTCCTCAAATCTCGATGGAGCCGCGTATTCAGCGCCAGAGTGCCTTCATGAACAGTCGGGCAAAGTACATCTCGATCCGATTCCTGTTTGCGGCAAGTGCCTTATTCATTGTGCTTGCTGGGCGAACCGTAAGGAGTCAAGCTGTACAAACCGCCTCCCTAGCTGCGCCTCCCACACCCCGCGCTGCGTTTGATGTAGCCGATGTTCAGGCCAGCGCTTTTGCGAGGGTCCCGCGCATGGATGGTCCCAACTTAGTCGGTAGCCGGTACGTTTTGCGCCGGGCCACCATGACGGAGATGATCGCGGTCGCCTAATGTTCATGGCGGGCCGAGCTGGCTGGACTGGAATCACTACGACATCATCGCCAAAGCTCCCGCGTCAACGTCAAGGGAGATGCTTCAGCTCATGTTGCAGTCTCTGCTGGCGGAGAGGTTCGGCCTCGTGGTCCATGAAGGAAAAGCGTCGATGCCTTCCTATGTGCTGACCGCCCAGAGTGGAAAGACGAAGCTCAAGGAATCGGACGGCAAAGGCGAGTCTGGTTGCGTTGGTCGTCCTGAGCCCGCGGATCAGGCGGCGGAAACCATTCAGCAAATCCGGGTCACCTGCCACAACGAAACCATGGAGAAGTTTGCGAACGACCTGTACTGGATGGCGGGCACCGGCTACCTGGCCTACCCGGCCGTCGATTCTACGGGACTCAAAGGCGCATACGACTTCGACCTGATGTGGACTCCACGCGGATCGCTGATACGCGCCGGCGCAGATGGCATCTCGATCATCGATGCCGTGGACAAGCAAATGGGGCTTAAGCTGGCGCCTGGAACTGCGCCTCGTTCCGTGCTGACTGTGGACCGGGTAACTGAGGCGCCTACGCCCAATGCGCCCGATCTCGCCAGGCGCCTGCCTGCGTTGCCGCAGGGCCAATTTGAAGTTGCGTTGATCAAGCCTTTCAAATCCGGCGAACCAAACGAGGACAGCGGGTGCGGGAATCTGGTGGTTTTACAAGGCGAAACCCTCAAGGACCTTATTGTCCAGGCTTGGAATCTCAATCCATATGCACCGGAAGAACTTGTGGGCGCGCCAAAGTGGCTGGATCAGGACCGGTTCGACATTCGAGCCAAGCTTGCAGGAAGCGATGGCGAAGGAGCGGCGCTGAATGTCTGTCAGCTTCCCGATGAGCAGATGCGGGAGCTGTTGCGCAGCCTCATCGAAGAACGATTTCAGATGAAGCACCACTGGGAAGACCGTCCGGGAACCGCATATCACCTGGTCGCTGACAATCCCAAATTGAAGCCCGCAGACCCCGCAACGCGCACCAGGTGCTACGCAGGTCCCGGACCGGACGGCAAGGACCCCCGGCTCACGAACCATGTCCTCAACCGCCTATTCACCTGCCAGGACATCACGATGACGCAGTTTGGGGAGCATCTTCAGGCAATGGTGCAGGGCTATATCCATAGCACAGTGGTCGACGACACCGGTTTGAAAGGCTCCTACGACTTCACGTTGAGCTTCAGTGGGGGCGGCCAATTGCCCGGCGGCGTCAACGCTGGCATGGCAGGGGCCGACCCGAACGGGGCTATTTCACTCTTCGACGCCGTCAAGAACACACTGGGCGTAAAGCTGGAGAAGCAAACGCGACCGGTACACGTGCTAGTGATCGATGAGGTTGTGGAGCAGCCAACTGCAAACTGAAGCTCCGCCTGACCGAACACGACTCCCTCATGCGGCATGCACTAGGAACGTGCTGACGAAATCGATATCTCGATTCAATAAATGGGATGAAGTTCCGAGCTTACGCCGGATCGACGTGACAACTCTTTTGGATTTCGGTCTGCTTCTGCGTTTCCTCGAAGCCAACGACCGGCCACATTTCATGCGTGGGCGCCTCGGCAATAGAGGCACGCCAGATGAACCTGCCATCGCGCCTCATGTAACCCCACTCATCTCCGGTCTTTCCATCTGTTTGGTCAACAACCGCTACGAAACCACCGTCTAAGAAATCCAGGTCGCCGATGTGCGGTGGTGATACCCATCTTCCCAGACGGTCGATGAACCCGGTCTTTCGGTTTGCGCTCACCACGGCTACTCCTTGCGAAAAGGAATACGCCAAATCAAAACGAGGCGCAATCACCATCTTCCCCGTCCGGTTTATAAAGCCATATTTGTAACCGACCACAACAACTGCAAGCCCCTCGGAAAAATCTCCCGCGGGCAGCTGAAATTGCGGCAGGATAACAATTTTACCGCTTTGATCGATGTAGCCCCACTTGCCATTGCGCTCAATACAGGCCCGTTGTTCTGAAAATTCACAGGCGGCATCGAATCGAGCCTGTGAGATGTACAGGCCATGTTCGTCGATGAATCCCCATTGTCCTCCCTGCTCCGACTGCACAGGCGCCATTCCTTCGGAAAACCCGCCTGCGCCGCTGAACATGGCAGGAATTGCAAATGTGCCGTGTTTGTCGATGTAGCCCCACTTGCCTTCTATCTCGACTGGCGCCAGTCCATCGGCCGAGAAATCCCGCACGCGATCAAAGCGCGGTGGAATGACAAGTTCGCCGGCTTTATCTATATATCCCCAATGCTTTCCCACCTGAACACCCGCGAGACTATTACGAAAGAACATACTCGCTGCATCGAATCTCGCCGGCACTGCAAACGTTCCTTTTGCATCGATGAATCCATATTTGCCGCAGCTATATACGAGCGCGCGGCCATCCTCAAATGCCCATGCCCAGTAGAATTTCGGCGGAATAACTATCCTGCCGTGCGTATCGATAAATCCGTACTTCCCTCCCCGCCTGATGCGCAGGAGCGAATCCGTTTGACCAATTGCCGTCTGTCCTAATGCCGCGATGAGGCACAGGAATACAAGAACTCGTCCATGGATCGCCTTCATGTTCCAGAGCCTCTTATTCCGTGAGCCCACGCACCGCATCTTCGCGCGCCTTACGCAGGGATTGGACGGCATCCGCCGACGGGTAGAACTCCATGGCGATTCGGCCTTTGTATTTAAGCTCACCCAGCCTGCGATAGATACTCGTAAAGTCGATCTCGCCGGTGCCGGGCTCATGCCGTCCGGGCACATCCGCGACATGGATGAGGCCCACTTGCGCGATGTTGGCGTTCAGCTTCTCGATCAGATTCCCGTATCCGCGCTGCTCGTGATACAGGTCGTAGAGCACTTTGACGTTCGGGCTATTCACGGTATTCGCGATTGCAAATGCTTCGGTCACGCCGTCCAGATAGATTGGCGGATTCTCGATGCGGTCAATCGGCTCAATCAGTCCCGTGATACCACTGGCCGCCAGCATGGGCGCGGCCTCGGTTAGCGTCTCGACGGAGGCACGGCGCTGTGCCTCGGCATCGACGCCCGCAAGCCGCTTGCCCGACATGAGGATAATCTGCCGGCAGCCGAGTTCCTGCGCGACCGGGAGCAGTTGCCTGAGCTCGCTGATGTAGGCGGCCGCGCCGTTCGGATCTGCGAATCCGCGCACCATACCCGCCATGGCGTCAATTTGAATGCCCAGGACTTTCATGCGCGCGAGAATGCGCTGCTTCTCTTCCGGTGTCCAGTGCTTGAATTCGTCGACCAGTTCCACGAATCGATAGCCCGCTGCGGCGACGCGCTCCAGGTTGTCCTGGAAGGGGCCAAGATTCTTCATGGTCCACATCATTACGGAGATGTCGTTCGTTGCCGGGGCTTCGAGGGCTTGCAGACGCGCCGGCTTTAGGGCGTACGCGGCCGCAGAGGCAGCGAGTAACTTGCCGACGGTTCTGCGAGTGAACATGCACAACATCCTAGCCTGTTTTCAAGGCTGACGATCGAGCGAGAAGGCTGCGGGAAGGAGTTGAGCGAGGGTGGTGGCGACGATTTCGCCGGTGGATCCTGGGTAGAAGACCGGGGTTTCGGGGGAGGCGAACTCGGCGATGGACTGGCGGCAGGCTCCGCAGGGCATGCAGGCGGCGGAGTTGAGGTTGGCGATGGCGACGGCGCGGATGCGGATGGCGGGGCCGAAGCGCGCGACGGCGGCGGCGATGGCAGCCTGCTCGGCGCAGGTGGTGAGGCGATAGGATGCGTTCTCGACGTTGGTGCCCGCGACGATGGTGCCGGCCGGAACGCCGCCGGCGACTTCGAGCAGTATGGCGGCGCCGACACGGAAGCGGCTGTAGGGTGAGTAGGAGTTCTGCGCGGCGACGGCGGCGGCTTTGTTAAGAAGCGAGATTTCGGCTTCGGTAAACGCAGCCGGTGTAGGTTGTTTCATAGAAGGTTGAGGGTAGCGGGTGATGCCGGTGAAGGCAAGCATTCATCCTGCCGCACGGCGCTTTCGCCCCGTTACCAGCAAATAGAGCCAGCGATGTTGGGGACTGCTAACGTTTTCAGGGTCTGTTCGGTCACAGCAGCGAACACCTGAATAACCTGCTGCGCGCTGGGCCAAAGAGAAGTAGCATGGGCGGAAAGGTCAATGCCGTGCCAGGACATAACTTTCGGCTCATCCTGAGGCTTACGCTTTTCACCCTGTTCGGTGTCGCATTCGTCGCTCAAACGGCGGCGAGCGCGCAGGGGCCGCCTCCGCCTCCGCCGCCTCCGCCGCCCGGCTCGGCTGTCAGCGCTGCTGTTACGGCGGACAACGCGGCCGCTGCGGCGGACGATGCTCCGGTGAAATTCGAGATTGCGGACATTCATCCGAGCCCGCCGCGCCGCTATTCGGAGTTTGACGGCGCCTTCCTGGTGAACGGACGGTACATCATGCGTCAGGCGACGTTGGCGGACCTGATTGAGACTGCCTACGGCCTGAAGGACACCACCTACGTGCATGGCGGACCGAGCTGGCTGGAGTGGGACCGGTGGGATGTGATTGCTAAAGTGCCGCCGGGAACGACCCAGGGCAGCGCGAAGAAGATGCTGCAATCGCTGCTGAAGGACCGGTTCGGCCTGGTGGCGCACAACGGAGACGGGCCGATGTACGTACTGACGCTGGCACATGGCCAGGCGAGCCCCGCGTTGAAACCATCCAGCGGCACGGAAGAAGGCACCTGCAAATTCGATCCGGCGACGCCAGGGGCGCAGCTTCCTGCCGGCATGAGCACGCCGGACCGGTGCCACAACGTGACGATGGAACAGTTCGCGGAGATACTGCCGACACAGGCGAATGCTTATCTGCAGAAGCCGATGGTGGACAGGACAGGGCTGAAGGGGACCTATGACTTTGAACTGCACTGGACAGGCCTGGGCAGGCTGCAAAGCGCAGGCGCCGATGGGATCACCGTCTTCGATGCGGTGGAGAAGCAACTGGGCCTGAAGATTACGCTGGGGACTGCGCCGGGGCCGGTGTTTCTGGTGGACAGCATGAACAAAACACCGACGCCGAATTCGCCCGATCTGGCGAAGATCATGCCGCCCATGCCGCCGGCGACGTTCGATGTGGCGACCATTAAGCCGAGCACGCCGGACGAGAGGCAGAATGCGCGGATCGATCGCAATGCAGTTGTGGTCCACAACCTGCCGTTGATGGTGCTGATCGCTTTTGCGTGGGACATGAACGAAAACGATAAGCAAGAGATTGTGGGCGCGCCGAAGTGGCTGGCAACAGCGAATTTCGACGTGGACGCCAAGGTGGCATCGGAGTCGGTAGTGGAGGGCGGGAATACAGTGCGGGGCGCCCCTCCCATTTCGATCGAGGACCTGCGCGACATGATTAAGCAACTGCTGATCGATCGCTTTGAGATGAAGATACACACGGAGGACGTGCCTCAGGATGTGTATGCGCTCGTGGCCGCGAACCCGAAGATGACCAAGGCGGACCCCGCGGAGCGGACGCGGTGCATGCAAGGGCCGGGACCGGATGGCAAAGACCCGCGGCTGGACCGGCCGATTATGAATATGCTGTACACGTGTCAGAACGTGACGATGGAGCAGGCAGGCCAACTGTTTCCTACGTTCGCTGGTTATTATCTGCACTATCCGGCCGTGGATAAAACCGGACTCAAGGGAGGCTGGGATTTTACGCTGAGCTGGAGTTCAGGAGACCATATGCCGGTGAACGCAGGGCCGGGGGCAGCCGATTCGCAGGGCGCAGCGGCTGGAGATCCGAACGGAGCTGTGTCGTTTTATGACGCGGTCAGCAAAGAACTCGGCCTGAAGATGGTGAAAGAGAAGCGCCCCGAACCGGTGTTGGTGATCGACCATATGGACGACCAGCCGACGCCAAATTGAGAAGAGCGGCTTTGAGCGATGTGGGGCCAGAGGCCAGTGTTAGAATCGGCGACGGCCTCCAGGCATGAGACTTGGCGTTGCCCGCCCCAGGCGGGTCGGCGCTGGAGGCCGAAACCTGGAGGACGGTTCAGCCGTCCATTCATCAATTCAGAAGTGAATTTTCAAAGGGAGACAGGCAATGAAGAAACTGCTTGCAGCAACGTTGTTCGTCGCGCTCACCTCAGTCGCGGCGTTTGCGGCCGATTTCAACGGCAAATGGACCGCTGAGGTGCCGAGCCGGCAGGGCGGAACGATGACCAACACATTCACCTTCAAAGTGGACGGCGACAAATTGACCGGTTCCATGTCGACGCAGCAGGGCGAAGCAGCCATCTCGAACGGCAAGGTCGATGGCGACAACGTGAGCTTCGATGTGGTGCGCGAATTCAATGGCAACAGCTTTACCCTGAGCTATGCCGGCAAGGCTGATGGCGCGGATTCGATCAAGTTCACACGCACGTTCAAGGCCCCCGGAGGCGGTGACGGACAGGGACCTCCTCCACAGGAATTTACGGCTAAGAGAGCCGCAGCGAAATAGTCGGCCAGCCGTCGGACCAGAGCCGGATCCAAACGATCCGGCTCTTATTTTTTTGCGGGCATCTGCTGCCGCGCGGCTCGCAGGATGAGTGCTATGCCGCGTCGAGTGCGGCGCGGATGATTTCGAGGTGATGCCAGCTGTGGCGGAGGGCGTGGTCCTCGATCATGAACTGAGCGGTGAGCGGCGCGTTGGAGTTCAGCGAGAGCGGCGCGGCGCTG
The DNA here is from genome assembly GCA_035552995.1 of Acidobacteriaceae bacterium. GTDB lineage: Bacteria > Acidobacteriota > Terriglobia > Terriglobales > Acidobacteriaceae > Edaphobacter. The sequence continues at coordinate 9,895 of DATNEM010000093.1, forward strand.
TCAAGCTCGTCATCGGTGAAGGCGCGCACAGCGTGGGCTGCAGCGGCGCTATTGCGGCGGAGGAGTTCGATGGTCTCTGTCTTGCCGGTCCCGGTATGCTCCTGCGCATGCTTCGCGTTCATCTCAGCAATGCCCGCCCAGGTGACGCCCTCGACCGGCTTGCCGGAGGCGAGCACCGACGCGAGCTGGACCTCAATGGGGTAGACGCTGGCGACGTGATGGATGATGACGCCGGCGGTGCGGCCATCAGGCGGCACAGGAGTGTTCCACTGAGCCTCGGATAGGCCTTCAGCGAAGGCGGCAAGGTTTGCGGCTCCCTGTTCAATGCGCTGCGCGAGTCGTTCGGAACGTGTGCTCATGCTTGTTTCTCACTTTCTACGGGCTAAATAAAGCGAAGGGCCGGAAAGTGGAAGTGTATCTTCCCGAGGGCCGGTCTGCCCCCTCACGCAAGTGACCTGCCCTTCCGATAAGAGATAGGTGGAAGACCTGACCAAGGAGTTTGTTGCCGAAAGCCGCGAGGGGCTCGAGCGGATGGAGCTGTGCCTGACGGAGTTGGAGCAGCGGCATGGCGACAGTGATCTGGTAGGCGAGATTTTCCGCGTAGTTCACACAATCAAAGGGACAACGGGCTTTCTCGGCTTCGGA
>DATNEM010000094.1:0-3472 GCA_035552995.1 Acidobacteriaceae bacterium
TCGCCGATCGGGTAATTCACCATCGCAGACGCGATCCCGGTGCTTAGCTGGAAGCAGTCCGCGAGATTCGCGGCCACGTTGAACTCCCCTCCGCTTACGTGCACAGCAAAGTTCGTCGCCTTGCGGAACGGAATGATGCCCGGATCCAGCCGGTTTACCAGCGCCCCCAGTGAAAGCAGGTCCAGCGAATCACAGTTCGACTTCTTCTTCGGAATCTCGAATCCCAGGCTCACAACACCCTCCTTGCAAATCCCTCAGTTTTGTTCGCCCGGCCACTCTGGACCGCGAACCGCCACTTGTCCACTACCACCAACGTCATTCTGACGCGCAGCGTCAGAATCTCCGTATTGGCTTCTTACTGATTGGTTCAATCGGTGCAAATCGGTGTTAAGCCTTTGCTTTACGAATACTGCCCCAGGAAAACCGGCTTGATGTGCCGCTCCCACAGGTTTTCCGTCACATGCTTCGCGATCACGGCTTCATTCGCTTCCAGCGCGTTAATGTACTTCGGACCCATCTTCGCTGCGATCTTGAAGCCCACATGGAGCAATTGCCGGAAGCTGGGGTTATAGGCTGCATTCTTCTGGTCATGGCGCAGCGCGGCCGCATATTGCTTGCCCGTCCAGCCGTTCACTTCCTCCGCCGACGGCAACTTGCTCTCATCGATATCGATCACGGTCGCATATGGTCCGGTCAGCTCATCTTTGTGCGCCAGCGCCTCCGCATAAATCTCCTTCGCGATCTCCAGCCCCGTTCCTCCCGACTCCGCCAGCCCGATCAGCTCTTCCAGCCAGTTCGTGCCCGCCGTCTTCAAGTGCACGCCCGCATTGAACTTCTTTGCGCCGTCATGGATCGCCTTGTAGATCGAAAACTTGTCCGATCCGGAATGCACGCTTAGCTTCAAATTCGCCGGCAGGCCATATTTCTGGATCGCATACGCAATCGTCGCCAGGTCCTCTTCAAACTCCTTGGTGAACTGCTGCACATCCCCCACATAGTCCACACCCTTGTTGAAGCGGCCGGTGAACTTCGGGGCAATGGTCTGTATGGGAATTTTCTCGTCCGCAATCATCGCCAGGATGATCAGCAGCTCCACGGGCGTCTGCGGTGCGTCGGTCTCATCCATCGAGACCTCCGGCACGAACCGGCCACAGCCTTTCTCCTCCACCAGCAGCCGGTAAATCTCGCCGGCGTGTTTCACCGCAGCCAGAAACTTTTGCGCGACGCCTTCAACGAAGGCCTTGTCTGTCTTAAACGGCGAAGCGATATTCGGAATCGTGACTGTACCCACGAGCTCCGGATGGGCTGCAAGGAACGCCGTCACATCTTCTTCCTTTGCCGGTTTTCCGATCAGGTCTGCAACGTCCAGCGTGAAGAAGTCACAAGGATCGAGGAACCGATGGACTGTTTTCAGGTTGATGTGGTCCGCGTCCAGAAAGTACGGCTTGGTCCAGCCCAGTTCCTTTACCGCTGCATCAGCGGCTGCGCGTGTCTGCGTCGGCTCGGAGCCGATGATCATGTGCTCGCGGTTGGATTTGTTCCACACCGGCGTCACTTCGACACCCGCCGCGCTGGCCTTCATGCATGCCGCCAGTTGCGCCTTTGCCTGATGCGCAAACCGGTCACCCACGCCAATGGAATACTTTGGCAGAGTCAGGCTTTCTGCGACCGCCGTCCCTGTTGCCGATCCCGTCACTGTCCCCGTCGCTGTCGCCATCACCCCTCCACTGCAATCAACTGCCATTGCTTCAGGCCATCATCAATTCTGTCCGCTCAGCAGTACTGGTCTAACCAATCCGCAACCGTCCCAGAATACTCGGTCGTCTGTCGCTCCCGCAAATGACGGGGCTATCGAATCTCGTTTGGCCGATGAGCTTACCGGGTGTCATGCGGCGCGGTAGCTGTGCGCGAACGGGAACCGAAGTCGCCACTGACCCAACCCCGTCATAGACATTTTTCTCCCAGCCTCGATACCCTTCACCTATGGGGCGCATCTTCAGGCAGATCCTTCGTCTGCTCTTCGCGATGGAAGCTTGCGGCATCGTATATGTGCTGTTCATCGCGCCTCATTTCGCAAGAACGCAGACCTCGAACCTCAGCAGATTCGGTCTATGGGCTTATGCCATCGGGGTAGCCATCCTGGCACTGTATGCCGTCGCTTTCTGGACGACGCGCAAACCTCTGCCCGGCCCCAATGTCCCCGCCATCGCAGCCTGTCTGCTGAATCTTGCGGCTGCTCTCTTTTTTCTTTATGGCACTACCTCGGCGAACGGCTCAACCGTCGCCAACGCGACGCTGGCGGCAGCCAGTGTGGCAGGCCTTTTCCTCTTCTCTCGTCGCGAGAAAACCGCCGCACAGACGCTTCCGCCCCCCAAACTCGCGGACATCCCCGGCGACCGCACCTGGCGCGGCACCGGCCCGATCGTCACGCTTCTCTTTGTCACCGCCGCCTTCGTCTTAGAGCACTCCTGGCATCAATGGGCCACCGGTCACGGTCTCGCGCGGCCTGGCACCGCTCTTATGCTCCTCGCCATCGCGCTCACACTTACCGTTACGGGGTTTATCCATGAATCTGGGCATGCAGTCGTCGGCGCCGCCTTCGGCATGAGGTTGCTGGCGCTCACCATCGGGCCCTTTCGCTGGGCGCGCCGCGATGGCAAGTGGAAGCTGAAGCTCTCCAAGCAGATCTTCGGCGGCAGCGTCTCCTCCGTCCCCACGCATATCGACCAGCCGGCCTGGCAGGACGTTCTGATGGTCTTTGCCGGCCCGCTCGCCAATCTCTGCTCCGCGCCCATTTTTTTCTGGATCACACTTCAGACCGCCACACCTCGGTTCGCGCACCTGTGGTTCTTCTTCGCCTTTCTTACCTCGCTTGCGGTCGTCGTTCCCATTCTCAACCTCATCCCATTCCGCACCGCCACCGGCTCCTACTCCGACGGCGCGCGCATCATGCAAATCTTCACTGCCAGCCCTGTCGTCGAGTACCAACGCGCTCTCCGCGCCCTCAAATCCACGCTGGTCACTCCGCTCCGACCACGCGATCTCGACGCCGCGGTCTTTCAGCGTGCCGCCGCACTCCGCCCGCGCGAATACGCCGGGCTGCATGCCCACGTCTGCGCCGCGCAAATCCTGAAGGACCAGAACCGCATCGCGGAAGCTGCCGTGGAGATCGCCGCCGCCGAAGCCATCGACCGCAGTTATGCCGTCAAAGTGCCGGCGCTCGTCTACAGCGTCCTGGTCTTCTTTGAGGCCGCCTACAACCGCTCCGCCGCGGACGCGCGCCTGTGGTGGGACCGCATGAACACGCATCATCCCGATCGCGACACCGTCGACTACCTCATCGCAGCCGCAGCTCTTCTCTGGGTGGAAAGCCAATCGGCAAATGCCCCCCAATTTCACGTGGGATCCGTAGAGGTGGAAACCGCATGGCTCACGGCAAGTGCCGCCGCCGAAAAACTTCCCCGCACCGGCG
>DATNEM010000095.1:0-12943 GCA_035552995.1 Acidobacteriaceae bacterium
GCTCGAAGCCAAAACCGCTGTCAGCCCGGGCATCGGCTTCGGCGAACACGGCGACAGCCACGTCCGTTTCTCGCTCATCGAAAACGAAGAGCGCACCCGCCAGGCCCTGCGCGGCATCCGCGCCATGTTCAAAGCCGGCTAATCTGTTTTACGGACGGGATCGTGCGCTCGGCGGCGTCAGCTTGTAGATCCGGAATGCACCCTCACGGTCCACTAGATCCACTCCCCATCTCTGCGCCCGAAGTTCCTCGTCGAGCGTTACCACAGGCCACCAATGTGAGTTGATTACCAGATACCTCGACCCGGAATCGAGCGCCATCTGCGCTACCACCTGCGCACGGCCCTTGCCTGCGGTCGGCCACGTGTACCGTTTATTCAGTGGAATCGCCTGCGGCGTTTTCAATCCCACAAAGTCGAGCGTAGGGAAGCTGCTTGAGTACGCCAGGTATCCGGCATCATGCACCAGCACCGGCGTCCCTGGCGGTAAGTGTTGATTGCACCACAGCGTCACCTGCCGCGGTCCTGCCTCAAAGAAGCGGCGCTCGCCATTGTAGAAGTGGAAGCACACTGCGAGCATCAGCGCGGCGAATCCAGCAGAGAGAGCCAGCATTCGCCGCGCCTGAGTTCGTTGCACCGGATCGCTGTCATGCAGGTTTGTTCCCAACCCCCACAACAGCGTCGGAATGAGCACTACTGGATAGCGAAACTCGTTCACGCCAAACTCGCCTGGAAACTGCGAAAACAGCGCGAGTAGAAACAATCCCCAAACCGCCAGCAGCACTTTTCCCAGCCGCGATTTATCCATTCGCAGCAACGCGAGCGACAGCGGACCGCATACTCCGAGGAACATACACAGCTGGATACCCTCAGAGCTCAGCCGTTTGGCCAGCGGCCAGCGGTCTTCGGCAAAGAAGTACCGCTTCGCTATTCCTGTCAGTGGAAATGGAGTACCGATCTGATGAAAGTACCAAAGCGCACAAAGCCCGATCGGTACTGCCGCGGCCAGTGCAAGGCCCAGGGCAGTGCGTATTCCTCCCTCGGGAGAGCGCGCCGTCTCCCACGCCAGAAAACCTACGATTAGAACCGCAAAAATGACCAGGTCTGGGCGAACGGTTGCCGTAACTCCAGCCACAAGCCCCGCGGCCAGCCATCCGCGCCGCTCGCCGGCAGCAAAACTCAACGTCCAGGTGATCGCCGCGAGAGCGCATGAGGTCTCCAGCCCGTTGATCCAATGGATAGGCACGGGAACCGACACAAGGCCCGTAAACACCAGCAGGGCCTGCTGCCAACCGTCCACACGGAGCACGCGGGTCAACCGCACCAGTCCCAGCGCATACAACAGCACGCCCACCCAGCAGGCAGCGTTCAGTGCCTGTAGCGGCGGCAGCACAAAGAGCAATAAATAGATCAAGCCCACGAACGGTGCGCTCGTCACGCCGAACAGCGCCGGCACGCCGGGATAGTTGGCGTCATGACCCGTATGCAGGACCTGGGCGGAGTGCAGGTCGATGTACGGATCGTCATACGGGAACGCCGGTACCGGCCGCAGCGCATGCTCCATGCAATAGCCGGCCAGCACCACAGCGATCACAATCGCATACGGCAGCCAGCGCGACCGGGAGCCGCCGCGTGCAGGTACCACGGATTCCTGGAGCACCAACTGGGCTGCACTTGCCATTTGGCAAGAAGTATAGGTATTTCAGCCGGTCTTGCCGATAACTCGTTTGGGGCAGTGCGCCTCTACTCCCGCGCTGTTCCTGGAACGATACAGCGCCTCACAGCACCGGCGAATCATCCGCCAGCATCGCTTTCCGCACGATCTTGATTGGCGCGAAGCCCTGCTTCATCAGTGCATCGTGGAAAGCGCCGATGCTGTACGCCGCGCCCATCTTCTTCCGGTAGTCCGCGCGCAGCTTCATGATCTCCAGCTTCCCCAGCGTGTAGTACAGATACATCGGGTCTCCGGTGCCGCGCTTTGTCTCCACCTCCGCGATCGCCGGCGTCTGGTAGCCCTCCTTCACAAAGAAGTCCTCGGCGTCCTTCATCGTCCAGTTCGGGTCCGTGTGCAGCTTGATCGAGTTCACGAAGCGGGCATCGCGCAGCAGCGCATCCATCAACTGCCCCAGGCGGATCAGCTTGGCCTGCTTGATCTGCTCTGCGCTCGCGTTCGGCGGCGCTGCGTCGTAGCCCTCATCCAGCATCATCTGCTCGCAGTAGTGTGCCCAGCCCTCGATGTTGGAGTTCGAGCCCAGCACCTTGCGGATGTTGGTCGGGAACTGCGGCATCCACAAAAACTGAACGTAGTGCCCCGGATAGGCCTCATGCATGCTGGTCGAGACGATCGTGCCTACGTTGAACTGCGCCATGAATGACGCCGTGTGCTCAGGTGTCCAGTCCTTCTCCGGCAGCGTGACGTTGAAGTATGCCTTCTTCGAGTGCGTCTCAAACGGCCCCGGCGGGTCCATGGACGCGAACGTCGTCGCGCGCATAAACGGCGGCGTCTCTTCGAGCGTCGGCTGCACATCGCTGGGAATCGTAATGATGTGGTTCGCGCGAATAAACCCGATCAGCGAGTCGAACGTCTGGTGGAAGTCTCCCAGCAACTGGTCGCCCGCCGGATGCATCTTCTGCAGCGCGTCCATCTCCTCGGCCAGCGTCTTGCTTGGGTCAATCTCCTTTGCTACTTTCGCCGCCTCCGCCTGGTTTTTGTGCAGATCGTCCATGCCAATCTGCAGTAGCCGGTCCAGCGGCAGGTCCACCATCTCGTCGTAGCTCAGCTTCTTGCGATACGTGTCCGCGCCCAGCTTGAAGTCGCCGTTCGAGCGCGGCAGCAGGTCCGTCTTCATCCAGCTCCCGTAACTCTTCAGCGCCGCAATCACCGCAGCATTGGTTTTCTCGAACTCCGCCTTCGCCGCGGCATCGCTCGCCACCTCCGCGCCGTCCGCCCCGCTGAAGAACGCGCTCGGCACGTCCTGCTCAAAAAAGCTGATGTCGCCATCGATCTGCTCCAGCGCAATCTCGGTAAAAATCTTCGGCGGGTTCTTCAGGTTCATGCGCGCCTCGTCCAGCGCCTTCGGCATCTGCTTCTCGCGCTCCACCAGCGCGCGCAGCCGCACATTCACCGGCGCATACGGCCGCTCCATGATCACGAAGGCTGAGTTCGTGATACCCGAGGAATAGTTGTCCGGATTCTTCTCCCACCCGCGAATTACTTCGAGCGTCAGCAGCTCGCTCTTGATGTTATTCAGCAGGATCTCGCGGTCCGCCGCCACCGGCGCATCCAGCGCACTCGGATCGATCGCTTCCACCTTCTTCTCGTACTCATGCAGCGCCGCGATGTTTGCCTGAATCCCTGCCGCAGAATAATCTTCCAGCTTCGCGTCGTACTCATGCAGCCCCGCGGCAGTTCCATTGGTTGGCGAGAACCTGAAGTAGACGTCCTTGAAGAATCCGTCCGCCACGAAGCGGAAGGTCTGTACTCCGCCATCTGCGGAGAGCTTTTGCGCCCGGACTCCCGCGCTCATCGCCATAGCCATTGCCACTGCCGCCAGACCAACTGCCGCTGTTCTCTTCATGCCTACCAATCTACGGCAAGTCACACCAGACCTGCGAGGCGCTATCGCCTCACCTGCGGCAGCGACCGCAGCGCGTATGCAGCCTCCTCCAGAAAGGCCTCCTGATGCATCCCATCCGGGATCGCATAGTTCATCTTCTGCGCGATGTTCTGCGAGATTCTCGCCGCCAGCATTGCGCGCGTCTCCATGGGAACATCCAGCCGCCGCGCCAGATAGTGCTCGAGCGTCTGCAGATCGGCCATCGTCAGCCTTGCGACCGCGTCCGTCGGCAGTTGGCTCACGCGCGGCGGGGGCGCAGCAACCGCCGGCTGGAAGACCCCCGAGGTAAAGGTGCGGGAGGAGCCGATGCTTTCAAGCGGCGCCTCCAGCGGACGCTCGTGCACCACCAGCGTGCCGGCGATCAGGTCGCCGAGCCGCTGCTGGCTCTTGGTGATGAACATGCAGATCACGCCGATGGCGTAGGCGGTTGGGAGCATGTCGATGATCCGGACGAGGTTCCGGCCCAACGACTCAAACAGGCTCACCGGGCGGCCCGTCTGCTGGATCACGCGGATCTTCATGATCCGTTTGCCCGGCGTCTGGCCGTGCCAGAAGGCCTCAAACAGCGCGAAGTACGCCCACTCCAGCAGGAACGGAATAGCAATGAGGATCGCGATGGTCCACTTGGTGGAGAGATCGCCGCCGGCGGCGGATGCTCCCGTCCCGCCGACCGCGCGGCTCGACAATCCCGAGAGAAGCACCAGGAACACAATCGTGAGGATGATCACCACGGCGGCCTGCAGCAGATAATCCAGCAGCACCGCGACAAAGCGGCTGCCGAGCCCGGCCAGCGGGAATTCAATAGCCACCAGCTCGGGCGTGGCGATGCTAAGCTGGTCGCCAACGCCAGGCCGTGCGGTCTGCAAATCTCGAGGGTATTGCTCCATAAGGTATCCGCGGGGTTGACCTATCATAGCGAAGCGGTGCTGTTTCGCCGAGAGAAAGATGATCACTAATCGATGGATTGACAAGCGGCGACCGCACTGGGACCGGCTGACCGGGCTGCTCACCGCCGCGGATGCGCACGGCCTGGCCAGCCTACAGCATGGCGAGCTCAAGGAGATGGCCTTCCTCTATCGCCAGATCGCCAGCGACCTCTCCGCGCTGCGCCAGGACGGCTCCGCGCCGGCACTGGCAACGTACCTCAATCAGCTCCTGGCCCGCGCGCACAATTTCGTCTACTCCGGCCGAAAGGGCGGCCCCATGGTCGTGCTGCGTTTCCTCTGGTTCGACTATCCGCACGTCATCCGCAAGATGCAGCCATTCCTGCTCGCATCTCTGGTGCTGTTTCTGGCGGGCGGCATGTTGGGTTCCCTGCTTACGCTGGCAAAGCCGGAGTTCATGCGCCATCTGCTGGGGCCGGATATGGTCGCGACCATCGAGCACCACAAGATGTGGACCGACTCTGTCACGTCGATGGCTCCGCAGGCAGCGAGCGGCATCATGACCAACAATCTCAGCGTCACCTTCCTCACCTTCGCCTCCGGCATCGTGGCAGGCCTGGGCACCCTCTACATGATCGGCTGGAATGGCGTACTGCTGGGCGTTGTCGGCGCGGCCTGCGCGCAGGCTCACATGTCCGTCTCGCTGTGGAGCTTTGTCGCGCCGCACGGCTCGCTAGAGCTGCCGGCGATCATCCTCTCCGGCGCTGCGGGAATGCGCCTCGGTCAGGGGCTGCTCTTTCCGGGCGCATACAGCCGCCGCCACTCGGTCGCCGAAGCTGGGCGCGATGCGGTACGGCTGATGGCCGGCGTGATTCCCATGCTGATCGTCGCGGGAACGCTGGAAGGATTTTTCTCGCCCTCGAAGGCCCCGGTCGCGCTCAAGTTCCTCGTCGGCTCGTGCCTCTTCACCGCGCTGATGTTCTGGTGGTACGTCCCGCGGGAGCATCCACTGGAACTGGGCGAGGAAGTAGTACAGGCGGCTTGATTGGCCTAATGAGCTTAGATCAGCGCGCGTTCCTTCACGTCCAGATAGCAATTGAGCACGGCAGCGGTCAGGTCTTGCGGAGTGGTTTCGAGCGTCAGCGCGCCCTGCTCGCGCAGTTGCGCCATCAGCACCATGCGGCGATGGACAAGCTCCTGCGCTGCGGCGACAGCAAACATCTCATGACGCGAGTCCGGCGAATGGGCTGCGAGCGCGACCATCTCCGCCTGGCGCATCGCGACGAAGAGTACCAGATGGCGCTTCATCAGGTGCGCGGCGCCGTCAATCACCTCCGGCCGCATCGAGGTTTCGGCCACATCCGTGATCCAGAGGACGAGACTGCGGCGAGGTTGCATGCGGTTCAGGTTCACCGCCGCGTTCAGGTGGTCGGCTTCGCCGGATTCGCCGCGCACCTGCGCAAGCGATTCCATGAGCTGCCGCAACTGCGCCGCGCCGCGGCCGAGCGGCACACGTTGCTGCACGTTCTGCCCGTAGGCGAGCATGCCAACGCGATCCCCTCCCGCAAGCGCGAGCTGCGCAAGAGCCAGGGCGGTCGAAGTCGCGTAGTCGAGGCGCGTGTAGCGGGCTGTCTCTTCCTCACCGTCCGCGGGATCGTTTGGCGCAGCCGGCGAGACGCGCGCCTGCAGCAGACGGCCCGCATCCATCAGTAGCCACACCGGCTGGCTCTTCTCGGTTTGATACTGGCGCGTGATCGGCACGCCGCGGCGCGCGGTCGCGGTCCAGCAGAGATCGCGGATGTCGTCGCCCTCGCGATACTCGCGCAGGCTCTCAAAGTCGCGGCCCAATCCGCGCTGGCGCTGCAGGCGCTGTTGCAACTCGATCTGGCGGCTGCGCGTGAGAAAGAGCGACTGCTCGGAGACAGCCTGCACCGAGGGATAGACGCGCACCCGCTGCGCGAGGTCAGCGACGGCCCAGCGCTGCACGAGTCCGAGCGCCGCGGAGCGGTAGCGCAGATGCAGCCGCCCGGTCATGTGGTCGCCGCGTTCGCGCGGCGTAAAGCGATAGCCGGCGCTGGATCGGCCGAGCGGATAGACGGTGAGCTCGACCGTGGGAGCCTTCTCGACCAGCGCGGCGCTGAGGTCGTCGGTAATCTCGCAGCGGAGTTGCGTCCCTCCTTCTTGCGTAAGGCCGATCTCGACCACCGCCTCATTGCCGAGCGCCGGAGCGGTGCGCCACACTCGCTCGGCGTTGATTTGAAGCGGCGGTGCTACCAGGCATGTCGCGATAATGTAAGTCAGTGCACCCAACAGGGTGTTCCACGCCGCGATACGCCAGGTTAAGTGCTCAAAGAAGAGTGCGTAAGCAAGCCAGAGTGCGACGACGAGAAGCGACAGCAGAGCGCGCCTCGAGCTGAATTGCAACCACTTGATCGGTCCGGGCGCGGCAAGGCATACCGCGTCGATACAAACAACGACGACGAAGAGGAAATCCCACACGGCCATGCCCCAAGCCATGCGCGGAAAGAAGAACGCAGGCGCGAGCCATAGCGCTCCGGCGAGGAACAGCAGCAGTCCGCGGCGCGTGAGGCCGAACGCAAGCCGGCTGCGCGGTTGCGCCGCGGCGGAGACCGTCTCCGGAGTAAGCGAGCCTGAGATCACAGAACTTGTCCTTGCATCACTCGCTAATCCTTCGGTACGGGTACGGCGGCGAGAATGTCGGACAGCACGCGGTCGGAGTCGTAGCCCTCAAGCTCCGCTTCCGGGCGTAGGACGAGCCGATGGCGCAGCACAGGAATCGCCGCCTGCTTCACGTCGTCGGGTACCAGGAAGTCCCGATCCTCAAGCGCCGCACACGCCTGGGCGACGAACATCAGGCTAAGCGCCGCGCGCGGGCTGGCGCCGAGAATCAGTGATGGCCACTCACGGCTGCGGCGGGCGAGCGCGATGATGTACTCGTAGAGCGCCGGCTCGATGTTGATGGCGCGCACCTCGCGCTGCGCCGCGGCCAGGAGTTCGGGCGCAATGGGCGCGATAGGAAGCTCGTCAATGCCGCGCGGGTTGAATCCCTGGCGATGCCGCTCCAGCACCACGCGTTCCTGCTCGGCGGTGGGATAGCCGACGCGGATCTTCATCAGGAAACGATCGAGCTGGGCTTCCGGTAGCGGATACGTGCCTTCCGAGTCGATGGGGTTCTGGGTGGCGAAGACCGTGAAGCCATCGGGCAGCGCGTGCCGCTGGCCATCGATGGTGACCTGCCGCTCCTCCATGCACTCCAGCAGCGCGGCCTGCGTGCGCGGCGGCATGCGGTTGATCTCGTCGACCAGCAGGAAGTCGGTGAAGACGGGGCCGCGATGCAGCGCGAACTCCTGCGTTTGCGGGCGGAAGATCACTGTGCCGAGAATGTCGGCGGGCATCAGGTCCGGCGTGGCCTGCACGCGATGGAAGTCCAGTCCCAGCAGGCGGCCCATCAGCTTCACCAGCATCGTCTTCGCGATGCCGGGTACGCCCTCGATCAGTGCGTGGCCGCGGCACAGCACCGTGATGAGCGCCTGGTCAATCAGCTGCTCCTGCCCCGCGATCACTTTCCCGATCTCCGCACGGCCGTGGCGCACCAGTTGCGCGGTTGCCTTCAATGCTTCGCTTGCGTTGCTCTGCTCGTCCACTTGCTTCTCCTCACTTTTTGGCGGCGTTGTTCGTTCCGCCAATCTGGCTGACTTCTTCTCCAAACTTGTTCAACGCACGCACCAGCGTCAGCGCGCGCGCCGGCTGCACCTGAGCGGAAGCATAGCGCAGTTCTTCGCAGGTCTTGATCGTCTCGCGCAGCTCCGGCCCCTCGCGGCCCAGCCGCGCTGTTGCCACGCCCATCATCTCCTCGGTCTGCTGCGCGTTGGCAGGCCTCGCGCCGCGGCCCAGCGTCATGCGGAAGCGGTCATACGCAATCTCGACAGCCGTGTTGGTCGCTCCAGCCTTGTCATACAGCGCGCCGAGCGAATACACAAACTCCAGCGGCGCATCGCGCGCGACCACGGGATCGGGCAGGAGCGGCCCGCTGCGCCGGCTGAAGCTGAGGACCAGCAGCAACGCAACCACCGCGAGCTGCGCCCCCAGCAGATGTACCGGTGTGCCCTTCGCGTAGGACCAGAGACCAGCCTCGTCATCGTGCAGGCTCTCGTCCCACACAATACGATTACCCGGTGCGCCGATGCTCGCCAGCAGCAGCGCAAGGTCGCCATCTTTCGCGATGAAAGCATTCTCCAGCGGCTGCGAGTCCGCCCACCAGACGACTTGCCCATGACCGGCTGGAAAGCTGACCACCACCGCATCGCCACGGCAGGTGTACTGCACGCGCTGGTTGGGACGCGGATCGCGCCACTCATAGCTGGCGCGCATATGCACGGTGCCGGAATCCGCAAGCGGCCCGAATCCTTCCGGCTGCGCATCGCAACTGGGATAGAGGCTGCCCGCAACCGGCGACCCGGCCTGCGCGCGGTCTTCCGGAAGCAGGAATCCGCCAGCCATTCCCGTCACGAGCACGCGGCCGCCGTGATCGAGAATCTGCTGCACGACCGTGCGCGACCGCATCGCGCGGTTGAAGTTCGGCTCCGCGAAGATCACCACCGTATGCGCGTTGACCTGCGGAACAAGATCGCTGAGCGGCTGCTTCCAGCGCTCAATGTGGTAGCCCGATTGCTCCAGCGCAAGATACGCAGCCTCCGCACCGTGAGAGCCGGACGAAAATGTAGACGGCGTGCGGTCCTGATCGTCCTGCTGCGGCGCCAGGATGGCCACCACTATCAGCACCAGCGCAACAATGATGAGGAAGGCGAAGAGCAGCCGGCGGTCGCGGCGGCTCAGCGAACTCCGGCTCATCGCGGCACCAGCTTTTCCATGCGCGCGCGGGCATCCTGATACTGCTCTTCGGCGGCGGGGCGATTGCCATACCAGATGAGTTCAAACGATCGCGTCAACCCGCGCAGATCGGGCTCCAGCGCATGGCCGGCGCGCAGCAGGCGCAGATATTCGCGCGGCGTGCGTGCTCGGTCCGCAGGCCAAAGCCCCTGCGCCTCCAGCCGGCTGATCGCGGCCCAATACACATGATGTATCGCCTCGCGCCAGCGTCCCGCCTGCGCGAAGCCCTCAGCCTCGGCTAACCAGCGTTGCCATCCGCGGGCCGACGGCGCGGTAGGAGCGGCTGCCTCCACTGCCATCCGCGGCAATGCAGCCTGGCGGCGCAGCCTCACCATCACCCACCACGCCAGCAGCACGCATGGCACGCAGATCGCCACCCCTTCCACAAGATATGCGATCCATGGGTTTTCGCCGCCGTACGCGACAACCTTATTCAACCGCTCGAAAATCCAGTTCAAGAGGGATGCCCATGCGCGCTGCAGCACGCTCGGCTCCTGCTGAATACGCTGGAAGCGTTGTTCGCTGAGAATGCTGTTGAGATTGCCCCTGACCCGGGAGATGGGCGGCGCGGCGGCCTCGGATGGAGAAGATTGTGAATCCTGTGTCAGCCGCAAAGCCGCTGCCGCGATCTCGCCACGTGCCGCATCCCCTTGCTTATTCGCAAGCGCCGCGCTCTTCGCAGCGTCCGCAAGCGCCTGCCGAAGCCAGCCGTAGTGGACCAGGCGCGTCCCTCGCGGCGCAGTCACCTCGTTGTCCGGACCGACCTGCGCTGGATCGCACGCGGCTGAGGACTTTTGCGCCGAGCACGTGCGCACAATCGCACCGAGCTGCTGCATATGCTGCTGGTAGCCGGCCAGGTCGCAGCGTTCGACCGGCGGAGTATCCGCAGCGGCGACAACTGACGCCGACAGCAACAGCGCAAACACCGCCAGCAATGTTCGTCGTACTGCCCTCACGCCTGGCCCGCGGATTCGGCCGGAGGCAGCGATGGCGCCGGCGGCTCGATCGCTTCCGGCGTGGAACGCTGGATCAACCACTCCACGTCGAAGCCTTCCTTGCGGATGCGCGCGTCGTAATAAAAGAGCGTCAGCCCGATGCCATAGAGAGGAATCGTAATCGAGGCGACGATGAACTGGACCGCCAGCGTGTAAATCGTCATGCCGACGGAGATCACCGGCTTCCCGTGGGCAAATGCCGTTCGGAACACGGAGACAAGCAGTGGCGTGAGGCCGGCGTAGGTAATGACGGCCGAGATCACCCATACGAGAAGAATCAGCACAAAAATGCTCAACTTCTGCATGGCGCCTTTGGACAGGTGGATGCTCCGTTTCAGCGAGGCCCGGACACCAAGGTCCTCGAAAAGAGATGCCGGGATGCACACGGAATAGCGCAGTAGCATCCAGATTCCGAAGGGGATGATGAGGAGGAAACTCAGGCTGAGTATTCCCACCGTGATGAGTGGACCGATCGCGTTGTTGAACCCGGGAATAGCAACGGCAATTCCCACGATAGCTACGGAGATCAGAATGGTGGGCCCCCACGACATGAAGAGGGCCGCCGCGGCAACCCTCACATAGCGAAACCAATGGGGCTTCACCTCGCGGTAGGCCTGCGCGATGCCGGTCGGCTGGCCGAGGTAGATTGCGGAGACGGCACGGCTGATGGCGGCCATGGCGGCAGCGCTCACGATCACATAGACGATGAAGCTAACCAGGCCAAACCCGGCACTGACGCCGCCCAGAGCGACTGATCCAACGCGGGGCTGCACCGCGCGTACTGTCGTCGTCTGGATGAGCTTCCAGATCAGATCAAGGCCGGCGGCGAAGCAGGAAATTCCGGCGAACATCAGGAAGTGCGAACGATAAAGCTGGAACGTGCGGTCGAGAATCTCGCCGAGGCTCAGAGGCCGCAGAGTGGCGTCCATTGCGGTGTTCCTTTCGCGGCTACTTTGTAGTGGCAAGAGAGTATCACGAGGCACGCCGCAGTCAAGAAAAAGCCGCAGACGGTGGGGTTCTGCTGCAAATGTTTGCTTCGGGAAGAGCCGTAACGCCTTACGCGGGCGGTCGCTCTGAAACTTCACCGTGCGGCCAGCCGTCAGATTCAATACGCAAACTGTTTGCCGAAGTCTATGGCTGGATTAAGCATTCGGTTGCGCGGTAAAACCGCTGGCGGGGCTCGGGCCGGCCGCCAAACCTTCCGTGGAGCGTTCCATGAAAATTTCTTGCCGCAAGGGTGCACTCTCGTTCGTCGCGTGCGCCGTTTTCGTCTTTGCGTTCCTCGCTGCATCCGGCGGTTTCGCGCAGAACGCCTCCCCTGCCAGCGCCGATCCCGCCGTCACTATCACGGACAACGGCACCTCATGGACCCTCGACAACGGTATCGTCAAAGCCACCATCACCAAGAACGGCGGCGGCCTGACCGCCCTGTCGTACAAGGGCTTCGATACCGGCAGCCGCGGCGTCTGGGAGCACACGCCGCAGGGCGCGCCTTCGGTAACGAACGCGGTCACAATCGATCCCGCAAGCAACGGCGGCGAGCGCGCCGAGGTCTCCATCAAAGGTGTCGGCGGAGGAACCTTCACCTTCACGCGCCTCGCGCCAGGCGGCGGCACAACCTGCGACATCGAGCTGCGCTACTCGCTGGGCCGCGGCGACCATGGCCTCTATACCTATTCCATCTTCAGCCATCCCGCCAGCTATCCCGCTGCCGGCGCTGGCGCTGAGGACCGCTTCGTCGACTTCATCAGCCAGAAGTTCGACTGGATCACGGTCGACAAGGACCGCAACATGCTGGAGGCCGCGCCCACCGACTGGGGCACCGGCGTTGTGGTGCATGCCAAGGAGCAGCGCATCATGTCCAAGGGCGTCTACAAGAACTCCGTCGAGCACAAGTACAGCTACTCCGGTATGCAGTACCGCACGCCGGCCTATGGGTGGAGCGACACGAAGGACCATGTCGGCATCTGGTTCATCAATCCGACCGTGGAGTATCTGAGCGGCGGCCCCACGCGCATCGACCTGGACGCGCACTATCACGACACCGATAATCCCAACCCGGTCATCCTGGACTACTGGCACAGCGGCCATTACGATGGCGCGCGCGTGAACGTCGCAGCCGGAGAGGAGTGGACCAAGGTCATCGGGCCCATCTTCGTCTACATGAACTCGCTGGATCATCCGCAGCCTACCACCCAGGCCGAACTCGAAACCCTGAAGGCGACTGAAGGCAATCCAACAGTCCCTGCGAGCTGGACTGCCAATGCCAACGCGCTATGGCAGGACGCGCTCGCGCAGGCGAAGAAAGAAAGCACCAAGTGGCCGTACGCCTGGGTCAAAGGGGTGGACTACACGCCTGCCGCTGAGCGCGCCACGGTGAAGGGCCGTTTGGTTCTGGACGATCCGCTCGCACCTGCGGGCACCTCGAAGCTGCTGCCGCATCTGGTAGTCGGCCTCACACATCCGGACATCGATCCGGCAAGCATCCCACGACCGACGTTTTCAGGATTGGGCGGCGGACCGGCAGGAGCTGCGGGGC
>DATNEM010000096.1:0-15920 GCA_035552995.1 Acidobacteriaceae bacterium
TTGAGGCCGGCCCCGGCTTTATCGACAACCTTACCTTGGACGGTGCGGGTGGCTGTGGTGTCCTGGGCGAGGACGGCGCTGGGCGCCGCAGCCATAAGCCCAATGGATACAGGCATGGAAGCAAGCAGCGCAGCAGATAAAAGGCAACCAGCGCGTCGGCGGAGAGTCGAGCGTAGCGCGGAAAAATCCATACCTAACTATACGCTTGCGCGCGTAAGAAGTTGTGGTGCGGCGGGCTACTCCTCTTCGTCCTCCATGGTGGGCGGCTCGTCTTCGTCGTCGTAGCCGGCTTCGTCGACGGGGGCGACTTCAAGCGGATCCACCGAGACGACCTCAAGATCGAGGCCGCATTCGGCACACTGGATGGTTTCGCCCGCCTCCACCTCGTCGGAGTCGATGGTGATCGGGGAATCGCATTCGGGACAAACAACAGCCATTGGAACGCCTCCGCAGCAGCTTAGAAGATGGACTTGGCCTCAAGGATGTCTTGAGAGGCCGCTTGCGCCATCCGGCCCACCCAACGGGCGCCGGGGACGCGTACTTAGATACCCGGATAGTATCCGCAGCCGTCCGGCGTGGCGTCAAGCAAGAGATTCGGCACGGCGGATCGTTTTGGGGCGAGTTTATGGACGGCGTTGATCCGAAGCGGATGTGTTGAAATGGGGAGCATGGCGCGCTATGAACCAATGACGATGACGTTTCCGCCGTTCGGCGGCGTGGTTCGCCGTCTGGTGCTGGCCAATGTGGTCGTGTTTTTTGCGGTGCTGATCGCTGGACTGATTGCGCCGGAGACCATGGCGAAGCTCACGGGCCATCTTCTGCTCCAGCCGTGGGCCGCGCTGCATGGTCAGGTCTGGCGGCTGGTGACGTACAGCTTCTTCAACGGCCTGCTGGACCTGCTGTTCGGGATGCTGACGCTGTGGTTCTGCGGGTCGATCCTGGAGAGCAGCTGCGGCAGCCGCTGGTTTGCGGAACTGTATTTCACGTCGGCGATCGTCGGCGCGCTGCTCGCGTCGGCGCTGAGTTACACGCATCTGTTGCACCTCGATCCGGCGAGGGACCTGACGGCCGGCGCTTGGCCTGCGATCTTCGGCGTGCTGATTGTGATCGCGGTGCGATTCGGCGACATGGAGTTTATGCCGCTGTTTCCGCTTCGCTGGACCATCCGCGCGAAGTACATGGTGGGGATCTACATTTTGATCTATCTGGCGCTGCTGCTGCGCAGCGGCGACGACTTCAGCGCCCTTACCGTGCTGACCGGAACACTGTGCGGATGGCTCTACATGCAATTCGCGCCGAGGCGCGGGATGGGCTTTGGGTTAAGCGAGCAGATGTACGGGATGCGCAATGCTTTTTATCGGGCCAAGCGGCGGCGCGCGGCCAAGAAGTTCGAGGTGTACATGGGCAAGCAGGGCCGACAGGTAAAGTTCGACCGCGATGGCAAGTACATTGACCCTGATGCCGAGCGCAAAGACCCGAACGACCGGAAGTGGATGAATTAGCTTGCCTTTCGGACTGTCTGAAAATAGTTAAGTAAAAACTTGACAATTAGTGACCGTCAGCGGATACTCAAGTTATTACTTAACTGTCCTTCAGGACAGTTCGAGGGAGACATCATGGAAATCCAACCGGTTGTTCATAACACCTTTACTGTGGAACGCGCGTATACGGCAGCTCCGGAGCGTGTGTTCGCGGCGTTTTCCGATCCGCAGAAGAAACAACGCTGGTTTGCAGAGGGCGGGGAGCACCACACGCTTGAAGGCTACGATCTGGATTTTCGCGACGGCGGCACAGAGCACTACTCCTCGCGCTTTAAGGAGGGCCTGCCTGGCGTTGGCGGCCTGGCGCTGACAAATGAGGCGGTGTTTCAGAACATCGTTCCCAACCGGCGCCTGGTGTTTACCTCGACGATGTGGGTCGGCGGAAGGTGCATCTCGATTTCAGTAGGTACGGTGGAACTGGAGGCCGCGGACGGGGGCACGAAGCTGACGCTTACCTTCCAGAGCGCGTTTCTGGAGAATGCCGACGGGCCGGCCATGCGCGAGGCGGGCTGGAAGACACTGCTGGAGCGGCTGTCAAAGGTGCTCGAGAGTGAGTAACCGCGCATACGCGCAGGAGAGCGCGCCATGACGCCGCCCATGCCCAACATTGATCGCGTCTTCCACGCGCTGGGCGACGCCACGCGGCGCGCGCTGATGGAACGGTTGAGCGATGGGCCGATGTCGGTGTCCAAGCTTGCTGAGCCGTTTGCGATGTCGTTGGCGGCCGTGGTGCAGCACCTGCAGGTGCTGGAAGAGGCTGGGCTGGTGCAGACGCAGAAGGCCGGTCGTGTCCGCACCTGCCGCATCGAGCCGGCAGGAGTCGATGCTGCGACAGGCTGGCTCAAGGCGCGGCGCTCACGCTGGGAGCAGCGGCTGGATTTCCTGGGGCAGTTGCTGGAAGAGGAACAGCGCTCCGGCGGATAGAGCGCGAATGCAGTAATTGTGCGACTTCCTTTCGGAGTCGAGCGTCAGAATGAAGGCAGGTTGTACCCAGTTCTGCAGTCCGCGGAGGATTCTATGACCAGAGTTGCGCTTCTCTTTGTTGTTGCAATGGCTATTTCAGTTTCGGCCCATGCTCAAAAGAGCGCTGATTATGCGGTCAAGGTACATATATCGGCCAGCCGTATCGGCTACGATTGCGGCGTGACCAGCGGCAATTCGTCCTGCAAGAGCGTCCAGCAGATTACCGCTGTGGTAGACGGCGCGAAATACGAGCTTGAGAGCGAAACCTTCTTCCCGAAAGGAATCGTTGCGCTCGGCGACTATCAGGCGAAGCTGGTGAGCGACGAGCAAAAGCCCACCCAGGAGTTCAACAGGACCTACGACCTGATGTTCCCGGACGGAAGCACCCGGAAGTTCCGCGTGATCGGGCAGACAGAGTAGAGCACTAACACAACAAACTCAGTTCTTCTGCGCGATGCGGAGATGGAGTTCGCGGAGCTGCTGGTCGGTGGCGGGTGAGGGCGCATCGCACATCAGGTCGATGGCCTTGGCGGTCTTGGGGAAGGCGATTACCTCGCGGAGACTCTGCGCGCCGGCCAGGATCATGACGATGCGATCGAGGCCGAGGGCGATGCCGCCGTGCGGAGGCGTACCGTACTCGAGGGCGTCGAGGAAGAAACCGAAGCGCTCCTTCGCCTCCGCATCGCTCATGCCGAGGGAGCGGAAGATCTCCGCCTGCACGTCCTGGCGATGGATACGGATCGAACCCGACCCGAGCTCGGTGCCGTTCAACACGATGTCGTAGGCGAGCGCGCGGACGGCGCCTTTGTCGCTGGTCAGGCGCCCGGCGGCGATGTCGTCCTCGTGCGGCGAGGTGAAGGGATGGTGCGCGGCGTCCCAGGTGCGTGCCTCCTCGTTCCATTCATACATGGGGAAGTCGGTGACCCAGAGGAATTTGTAATCGGATGCGTCACCTTTTTGCTCGAAGAGCTTGTGCTTGTCGGCGAACCTGCGGGCGATCTCGATGCGCAGCAAGCCGACGCGCTTCCAGATCCACTGCGGATCGAAGTTCCAGCTTGCGGGTGTGCCGAGCTTGGGTGTGACGACGGTGACGAGGTCGTCGGCAGTGAGCGTTGCAACCCCCATGCCCTTGGCAAGTGCGGCCGCGATGGCGTCGGCGAGCGGTGCGAAGTCGACATTGGTCTTCAGCCGCGCGACGTCGAGCAGATCGAGGCCGCAGTCTCCGAAGCTCGCGCGCACTTCGCTCAGCAGTGACTTCCGCGCGGTGCCTGAGAGTTCTCCGGCGGCGGGTGTGACGAAGCCGAGAACGGGCAGTCCCTGCTCGATCTTCAGCGCGGTGCGCAGCTCGGGTGTGAGCACATCACTGAGCGTGACCATTGCGGGCAGGCGCATGTCCGGCTTGTCGGAGCCGTAGTTGCGGATGGCTTCGTCGTAGGTCATGTGGACGAAGGGCGTGGTGAGCTTGATGCCGCCTTCAGCAAAGGCAGCGGTCAGAAAGCCTTCGACGACACTGAAGACGATCTCCTGCGTGGGGAAGGAAATCTCCAGGTCGATTTGAGTGAACTCGGGCTGGCGGTCGGCGCGGAGGTCTTCGTCGCGGAAGCAGCGCGCGATCTGGAAGTAGCGGTCGAAGCCGGAGATCATCAGAATCTGCTTGAATATCTGCGGCGACTGCGGCAGCGCATAAAACTCGCCGGTATGCACGCGGCTGGGAACGAGGTAGTCGCGGGCGCCCTCGGGCGTTGACCGCGTCATAAACGGCGTCTCGATCTCGAGGAAGCTCTGACTAACGAGATAATTGCGCACGGCCATCGCGATGCGGCTGCGCAGCGCGAAGTTCTTCTGCATCTCCTCGCGGCGTAGGTCGAGGTAGCGGTATTTGAGACGCACTTCCTCGTTGCCGATGGCGTCCTCGGCGGGCGAAAAAGGCGGAGTCTTCGCTTCGTTCAGCAGCAGCAGTTCATCGGCCACAACTTCGATCTCGCCGGTGGGCATGTTGGGGTTTTCGAGGCCCGCACCCCGGCGGCGCACTTGGCCTTTCACGGCGACAACGTACTCGGAGCGCGCGGCGTCTGCCTTGTCATGCGCGGCGCCGACCTTCTCATCGACGACCACTTGCGCGATGCCGCTGCGGTCGCGGAGATCGAGGAAGATGAGGCCGCCGTGGTCGCGCCGGCGGTTGACCCAGCCCATGAGGACGACGTTCTGCCCCGCGTGCTGCGCGCGAAGCTCTCCACACATGCCGGTACGTTGAAGGCTGCCAAGAAAGTCCAATGTCACGATGTTTCTATTGTACGAAAGCGGCGGCGGCGTGCGTGCATGCAGCGGAAGTTAGCCTCGTTTGCATCGTACGGTCGCATGGGAACGCCGGGGGCGATTGAACTACTGAAGCGGCGGCACGGGCGGGTGAAGAAGCCCGAGCTGCTGGCTGATCCGGCGGAGTCGGCGAAGGCGGCGGGCCTGCGTTACGTCACGGATGCGAAGCCGGGTATCCGGCGGCGGAGACGGGGCAAAGGCTTCAACTATGTCGGTCCGGACGGGAAGACCGTGCGCGACAAGGAGACGCTGCGCCGCATCCGCTCGCTGGTAATTCCGCCGGCGTGGCGGAGTGTGTGGATCTGCCTTATCGCTAACGGGCATCTCCAGGCCACAGGGCGCGATGCGCGCGGCCGCAAGCAGAGCCGCTACCATCCGCGGTGGCGCGAGGTGCGCGACCAGACCAAGTACGAACACATGATGCTCTTCGGCACGGTGCTGCCGGAGATCCGCAAACGCGTGGAGCAGGACCTGGAACTGCCGGGCCTGCCACGTGAGAAGGTTCTCGCGGCCATCGTCCGCCTGCTGGAGACGACCTTCATCCGCGTGGGCAATGCCGAGTATGCGAAGCAGAACCACTCCTACGGCCTGACTACCCTGCGCAACAAGCATGTGTCCGTGCGCGGCGCGACGGTCACCTTCGACTTCAAGGGCAAGAGCGGTGTGGAGCACACCATCGATCTTGCAGACCGGCGCCTGGCGCGGATCGTGAAGAAGTGCCATGACCTACCGGGTTATGAGCTGTTCCAGTATCTCGACGCTGAAGGCGAGCGGCACGCCGTCGATGCGTCGGAGGTGAACGACTATCTCCGCGCCATCTCCGGGCAGGACTTTACCGCTAAGGACTTCCGCACATGGGCGGGCACAGTGCTCGCCTGCGGCATGCTGCGCGAGATCGGAACCTTCGACAGCGAGACGCAGGCGAAGAAGAATGTCGTCGAGGCCATCAAGCGTGTGTCCGCGCGGCTGGGAAACACGCCTTCGGTATGCAAAAAGTGCTATGTGCATCCGGCGGTGCTGGAAGCCTACATGGGCGGCGAGATGTCCGGCGCGGTGAAGAAGGCCGCGCAGGATGTGGAACACGCTTTGGAAGAGGAGATTGCGAAGGACCCCAACGCTCTGCGCGAGGAGGAACATGCTCTGCTGAAGCTGCTGCAGGGCAAGGTAGCAAAGGCCGCTTGACGGCGTATGGTTTGAGCTAAAATTCCGTCAGCCTATGACTGCCCGTCTGTAAGCGCCGCAAATGAGGTGTTGCCCCGCATCGAGGGCGCACACCGGAACAATTGCGCTGTTCTATTCGCTGTTTAGCGGACGGGAGATTACCGTGCAAAATCAGGATTCGCTTGTTTCGTCGCGGCTGCGGCTTGCGACGATGTCGGTCTGTGCTTTGCGGTCAGAGTTGGCGAGACACAGCCGGCTAGGAACGATTCTGAACGCTGAGGTTCCGCATGAGTGGCCGCCGGAGCATTGGGAGCCGCATGTCTTCGAATTGCTGCTGAAGATGTTCCAGGAGAACGGCGAGCAACAGAGGCTGTGCAGGTATGTTTTGCTGCCGAGGCAGGGTGCTATACCGCTGCTGATCGGCGTCGTCAACGGATTCCTCTGGCCGGAGCGGCCGGGCGAGATTGAGATCGGGTATTCAATCCTGTCCGCGTTCCAGCGCAACGGATATGGATACGAGGCGACTGAGCGCGTCGTGCAATTTCTGTCTGAAGACTGGCCGCACCATGGGCTGATGGCGCAGACGTATCCGCAGCTCACAGGTTCCGTCCGTATTCTGGAGAAGCTAGGATTCCAGCCGGATGGGCCGGGGCAGGAGGAAGGCGTGGTTGTGTTCAGGCGACCGGTCAGCGGATGAATTATGTGCAGAGAAAGGAATCTTCAACTACGGAACAACGATTTTAGGTTCGACCTTGGAAGGTCCGGCGCCTACTTTTGTCAGCAGTTTCCCATAGGCTTCTTTGAATAGCGTGAGGCTGACTGCTGTGCGATAGGCATGGCCGTTCTTCCTATAGGTCAGGAAGAGATGATCCCCCGACCGCATCTTTGCGATCATGTCCGCACAGCTCTTAATCGCAGCTTCATCCGGCTTCGCACTTCCTACTACAGCTCTGCAATCCGTTTCGTTACAAACGCGAAACGTAAGGTGAATAGGTGCGGGATCGACTAAGAGCTTCCAGCCTTTGCCGTCAGATACTGAGTGAGCAAAAACGAGGTTTAATCCTCTATCTTTGTCTGCTTTTGGATCCACCTCAAACATAACGATGCTCGGCTTGTGGTCGGAGTAATTGACCCCGATTGAGACCGAAACATATTGTGTGGGGTCATTCGGATCGGGAGGATCGCCAGACTCGCCACGCAGAATATCGACCGAGGCAAGACAGCCCTTTTCAATGCAGTTGAATTGCCACGTTTGTTGTGACCGCAGAAGATCTTCTTCGGGAGTTTGCGCGAAAGCGGGTGCTGTTAGTAGCCCCGACAAAAGTGCGGATGCGACGCAAGATTGACGTACGAACCGCAAGCTCAACTCCTCTGCCGCCAGCTTTTCAGCAACTCAATCAGTTTTGCTCGCTCGACCTTCACCTGCTCGCCGGTGGCGAAGGTTTTGACGGTTGCGGTCGAAGAGGCGACCTCGTCTTCGCCGAGGATGACGATGTGACGCGCGGCGCGGTCGGCAGCCTCGAAGGATTTCTTGAGGCGGAAGGTTCCGTCGCCGACTTCAACGGAGAGGCCAGCGCGGCGGAGTTCACGGGAGAGGGCCAGCGCCGCGGCGTTGCGTTCGATGCCCATGGGGGCGATGTAGGCATCCAGCTTAGCTTCGAGGTTCGAGGTTCGGGGTTCGAGGGATTCCGCCTGGGCTTGCAGTGTCAGCACCAGCCTATCCTCGCCGATGGCAAAGCCGATGCCCGGAGCTTTGGGGCCGCCCAGCATCTCGCTCAAGCCGTCGTAGCGGCCGCCGCCGAGCAGCGCATTCTGCGTGCCGAGGCCGGTTGCTGGATCGGCCGAGCTGGGCACGGTGAACTCGAACGTCGTGCGCGTGTAGTAGTCCAGGCCGCGGACGAGGCGCGGGTTGACTGTATAGGGTACGCCGCAGGCATCCAACGCCGAGAGAACCGCGCTGAAGTGTTCGCGCGAATCCTCGTCAAGGTAATCCGCAATCTTCGGCAGCGCGGCGATAATCTCCTGGTCGGCGGGGTCTTTGGAATCAAGCACGCGCAGCGGATTGGTCTCCGCCCGGCGCTGGTTGTCCCCCGACATCTTGTGCTTCACCGGCGCCAACGCCTCGCGCAGTGCAACGTTGTACCGCTTGCGATCTTCCGAAGAACCGACGGAGTTGAGGACGAGCTGCCAGTTCTTCACGCCGAGTTCGTCCAGCAGCGTGGCGAGCATCTCCAAGACCTCAGCGTCGCGGACTGGAGACTCTGAACCCGACGACGGCGGCCCCAGCACCTCACAGCCGATCTGCCAGAACTGGCGATAGCGTCCGCGCTGTGGCCGCTCGCGGCGGAACTGCGGCCCGATGTAAAAGAGCTTCTGCAGCGCGCCCGTCTCGCCCAGCTTGTGCTCAATGTACGCACGGACAACGCCGGCAGTATTCTCAGGCCGCAGCGTCAGCGACTGCGCCTTCTCACTCTGCGCCCGCGCGCGGTCCTCCCACGTGTACATCTCCTTGGAGACGATGTCAGTCTCTTCGCCGACGCCGCGAGCGAACAATTCGGTAGCCTCAAAGATGGGCGTGCGAATCTCGCCGAAGCCATAGCGCGCGAAAACCTCGCGCGCGGTCTGTTCGATGCGCGCCCATAGCGCGGTTTCGGGCGGCAGCAGGTCGCGGGTTCCACGGACGGCTTTCAAAGGTGAAGAAGACTGAGGCATGAAGTTCCAGTTTAGCGAATGCTTTGGAAAATCTACGGATACGGGCAACCAAAACGCCTCTTTGATGGCGTAAAAGGCGGAGAAGTTAATCGCGGAGCCATCCGGTCGTGCATCAGACTAATTGGAGGTAATAACCGTGAACCGATTCGGCAGGGTCGCAGTTTTCTCCGCACTTTCCGTTGCGCTGCTGGCTGGGCCAGCCTTCGCGCAAGACCACGATGATCACCGCGACAATCGCGACCAAAGCTATCACAACGATGCGGACCACCACGACTCCTACGTGCGGCACGACGACTGGAAGAAGGGCTACCACATGAGACAGGAAGACTGGTCCCGCGGCCAACGCGTTGAGGATTGGCGCGCGCATCGTCTGCGGCGACCGCCTCGCGGCTATGAGTGGCGCTCGGTCGACGGCAACTACGTGCTGGCCGACATTAACACAGGCATCGTGAATACCGTCGTTGCTATTCCGGTGCGCTAGTCTTTTGCATTCCCCTTGGATCGGCGAGTTGTTTGGCCCAATCTGCCTGGGTGAAGGCCCCGCTTCGGCGGGGCTTTCGTTTTGCGTCTACCCGTTCCTCGCTCGGCAACTGCAATCCAGGCATCCATGCACGGCGCAGCTGCCGCAAGCCTGGACCAGTTGCTTACGCAGGGCTGCACGCGCACGGTGCAGACGGACGCCGGCATTGGACGCGGAAAGATTATGCTGCCGGGCGAAGTCCTGAGATGATTGTTCCCCAAGATCGATAGCGCGAAGAATATCCGCGTATTCCGATTTCAGGCCGTCCACAACGCTGCCGAGGCAGGCGCAGACTTCGCTCTCGAGCTCCGGCGGCAGCTGGACCGCTGTTTCCAATTCGTGTTTCCAGGTCTCCAGAGCTCTGTTTCTGGATTCCTGCCGCCGGTAGTTGTCGATCACAGCATTGCGCAGCAGGCGATAGAACCATCCGACAGCCGATTCGTCCGGCTTGAAATCGTCCTGGCGCTCGAACGCGCGCAGATAGGCGGTCTGGAGAATGTCTTCGGCGAGCGCGGAATCCGAGACGCGGCGTTGCACAAACGCGAGGAACTGCTTGCGTTGGTTCAGAAGCTGATGGAGAGCTGTGTCGGACATAGGGTGAGGGGCGGGAGCTTCCTCCCGCCTGAATTGGTGTGGACCTCGCTAGCTGCGAGGCTTGCAGGAGCAGATTACGCAGTCACAGATGGGGCCGCAGGGGCAGTTCTGGCATTTCATGGTGTTCTCCTTTGTGACGCTGAGGAGCGTCTGCCCTATATAACGCACCAGACGAAGAGTTCTTACACTCAGGCTGCGAAAATCCTCTAACGGGAGCTCCGCCCGGCTTCCTTTAGAGCGCCGGCGGCCTCTTTGAGGTAGATCTCGGTGTAATCGAGATAGTTTTTTGCATATTTCAGGATCAGTTCGCGGTCCTCAGCGCCGAGGGTGCGGCGGACTTTGCCGGGGACGCCGGCGACCAGCGAGTTCGGCGGGATGACGGTGTGCTCCGGGATGACGGCGCCGGCAGCGATAATGGATCCTTCGCCGATCTTCGCGTCGTTGAGGATGGTTGCGCCGATGCCGACGAGAACGGCGTCCGCAAGCACGCAGCCGTGGACTGTCGCGTTATGCCCGATCGTGACCCAATCCCCCACGTGAACCGGATAGACGTATCTCATCCCATGAAGCACGGCGCAGTCCTGCACATTGGAGTTGGCCCCGATGCGGATGGAGTTGACATCGCCGCGGATGACGGCGTTCATCCATGCGCTGGAGTGCTCGCCGAAGACGACGTCCCCGACGATCTGCGCGGAGGGATCGATATAGCAGGAAGCGGGAATCGTGGGCGAGATTCCCTGGTAAGAGCGGAGCATGGCGCTATTCATTTTACGCGGGCAAACAGCATTTCCCGCTTCGCGGTTAAGCCTTGCTTAAGCTGGGCGCACTATCTTCTATCGATCCCGATGAGCCGCTTTGTACACCGTGACAATTATCCGTTGGCGTCCTATGACTCCATCTGCATGCGGTGCTTTGCCACGGTGGGAACGCGCCAGGCGGAGTCCGAACTGGCCGAGGATGAGGCGGCGCATGTCTGCTCGGAGGCGGACCTGCGCAGGATCAGCCGAGTCCAATTGAACAAGGCGGATTGAGCCGCGAGCAAATACTGCGTCTGCTGCCCGCCTGAATCAGGAGGCTGCGCCGAGCGGTGGGTGCGTAGCCTGCGCGGGTGCTGTCGCCAGCGGAGTGGGCGCAGGCGTAGTCGACGGAACTGCGGGCATGGCGGAGACGCTGGACGCCGGCACGCTGCCTTTGTTTTTGAAGCACTGACGGCACAGGACCGGCCGGCCCTGCGTGGGTTTGAAGGGAACGGTCGTAGAGACGCCGCATTCGGAGCATTCGGTGCGCGTCTCGGTGCGCGAGATACCCGCCGCTGCCGGTCCTGCGCTTGCCGCCGGCGCCTGTCCACCATGGGCGCGGCGCGACTTGCATGGTTTGCAACGCTTGGGGTCGTTCTTGAACTGCTTGTCCTGGAAGAAAAGCTGCTCGCCCGCGGTAAAGACGAATTCGCCGCCGCAGTCGACGCAGGTAAGGATTCTGTCAACGTATTCCATTGCCGGATCTCCCGTTCGTACGGAACACTGCTACGCCCGTGACGCCGATTCAGCCCTGCGGGTCATCAAGCGGTGATGCAATTTGAAGCGTTGGATGAGTCCATGCCGCGGGGAGTGGTCGGCGACTCATGGTTTGCCGGCTATAGACCTGTGATGCGTGCGGGCCGGTCTGCCGGGGCCAGCGGGCAAAGAGGAGTTGCCCTGCCGGCGTTGAGTTGGAGGAAGGGCCGCCGGACGACTCAGCGCGGCGACCCCTTCCCGGTTAGTCCTGCTCCTTGCGAATCTTCTTGCGATTGCGCTTGCGTGCGAGAGCTTCCTTCACGCGCCGCTTTTCGCCTGGCTTGAGATAAAAGGAATGGCGCTTGACCTCTTTGATGATGTCTTCCGTCTGGACCTTGCGCTTGAACCTGCGCAGCGCATTCTCCAGAGGTTCGCCTTCCTGAACGCGGATCTCTGCCAAAGGTGTTACACCTCCAAACCTTGCCAAATGGGCAGTTTTTAGGATAGCGCACAATTTGTGAGGCGCAAGAGGATTGTTAATCGGCGATTTGCCGGGGTGCAAACGGGGCGGGTATCCTCACCGCAGACCGGCTGGTTCGATATGGAGCAATTCCTCCTTCCCCCTCAGGACGACGCTTTGGTGCGCGCACGCACCATGGTGGGCGACTTTAAGCTGACGGTCTGCACCGATGGGCCGTACCTGCTGGATGGCGGCGCGATGTTCGGCGTGGTGCCCAAAACCCTGTGGCAGAAGAGGATCCGGGCGGATGAGAACAACAATATCCGGCTTGGGCTCAACACGTTAGTGGTTCGGACTGGGCGGCAGACGGTGCTGATTGAAACCGGAATCGGCAACAAACAGTCCCCGAAGATGCGGGACATATTCCGCAACGAAGAACTTCTGCCAAAGTCACTGGCTGCGGCAGGCATCAGGCCCGAAGAGATCGACATCGTCATCAATACGCATCTTCACTTCGACCACTGCGGCTGGAACACGACGCTGCATGCGGATGGGCGAGTGACGCCGACCTTTCCGAACGCGCGATACTTCGCGCACAAGGGCGAGGTAGAGCATGGGCATCTCCAGCTGGATCGCGACAAGGTCAGCTATCTCTCGCCGAATTACGACCCGCTGATCGAGAGTGGCCAGATGACGCTCATCGATGAGGCCTTTTTGGCGGCTGGCGGGGAAATCTGCGAAGGCGTGCGCGTGGAGCTTTTCCCCGGGCACACAGCACAGATGATGGCGGTGCACATCGAGCCGCCGCGGCCCGTTGAGTCGCGGCCTTCGGGCTCCGCCGCGGCGCCGCATGCGGTCTATGTGGGCGACCTGCTACCCACGGCGCACCACCTCGATCCGACGTGGGTGATGGGCTATGATCTCGACCCACTCCGCTGCATCGAGGAGCGCAAACGGTTTTATCAGCAAGCGATCCCAGAGCAGTGGCTGGTCGCGTTTCCCCATGACCACGACCGCCCGCTGGCGCGCGTGGCCCTCAATGGCAAGGGAAAGCCGGTCGTCGCAGAGTGAGGGCGGCAAAGCTTGATCACCGTCTGCTTGAAGGAGTCGCTCGATCCCGCCTACCATTAAGGTCTGCGCCGATGCGTGGAATGGGGTATGCGAGTGGAGCAGAGAGACCGGCATCAAAGGCCGCGGGCGGTGGTGCTGTTGAGCGGCGGGTTGGACTCAGCGACTGTGCTCGCCATTGCGCGCGCCGAGGGATTCGACGGCTACGCTCTCTCGTTTTCCTACGGGCAGCGGCACGCTTGGGAGCTGGAATGCGCGCGCCGCGTGGCATCTGCACTCGGAGCAACGGAGCACCGTATCGCCGCGATCGATCTCCGCGCATTCGGCGGCTCGGCGCTAACCGCGGAGATCGAGGTGCCGAAGGGACGATCGGAAGAGGAGATGGCCGGCGAGATTCCCATCACATACGTCCCCGCCCGCAACACCATCTTCCTGTCTTTCGCGCTGGCGTGGGCCGAGGTGCTCACTGCGAGCGACATCTTCATCGGCGTGAACGTGCTGGATTACAGCGGGTATCCCGACTGCCGGCCTGAGTTTATCCAGGCCTTTGAACGGCTGGCGAACCTGGCGACCAAGGCAGGCGTCGAAGGTCGGCAGCGGCTGAAGATTCACACACCGCTGATCGCGCTGACGAAGGCGCAGATCATTCGTCGCGGGATCGATCTCGGGGTCGACTACGGGCTAACCAGCAGTTGCTACGATCCGTCGCCGAGCGGCGAGCCGTGCGGCGAGTGCGACTCCTGCGTGCTGCGGCAGAAGGGCTTCCGCGAAAACGGTATGAATGATCCGCTGAAGTACCAGGTGCGATCGTGAGTTACACGGTCAAGGAGATTTTCTACACGCTGCAGGGTGAGGGCGCGCAGGCCGGGCGTGCGGCCGTGTTCTGCCGGTTTGCGGGGTGCAACCTGTGGTCGGGCCGCGAAGAAGACCGCGCCACCGCGGTC
Organism: Acidobacteriaceae bacterium; assembly: GCA_035552995.1. Lineage (GTDB taxonomy): Bacteria > Acidobacteriota > Terriglobia > Terriglobales > Acidobacteriaceae > Edaphobacter. The sequence continues at coordinate 13,773 of DATNEM010000096.1, forward strand.
TGTAAATTCTGCGATACCGACTTTGTGGGCGCGGGTCCGGATGGCGGTAAATTCGCGACGGCCGAGGAACTTGCGGAGCGAGTTGCGCAGTGCTGGGGCGCGAACGCCGGCGCGAAATTTGTTGTGTGCACCGGCGGGGAGCCGCTGCTGCAACTCGACCTGGCGCTGATCGACGCGCTGCACGGGCGCTGCTTCGAGATCGCCGTGGAGACGAATGGAACCATCGCTGCGCCGCTCGGGATCGATTGGATCTGCGTCAGCCCAAAGGCGGGCGCAAAGCTGGCGCAGACCACGGGTGACGAGTTGAAGCTGGTATATCCGCAGATTGATGCGCAACCGGAGCGATATGCGGCGCTCAACTTTCGACACTTCTTCCTGCAGCCAATGGATGGGCCGCAGCGTGAGGCCAACACCGAGCGCGCAATCCACTACTGCATGGAGCATCCGCAGTGGCGGCTCAGCCTTCAGTCGCACAAGATCGTGGGAATACGGTAGGTAATGGGGGACTAAAAATGTGCCGGAACATCAAGACGCTTTTCAACTTCGCGCCGCCGGTGACGGAGGACGAGATCAAGGCGGCCTCGCTGCAGTTTGTGCGTAAGATCACCGGCTTCAACAAGCCGTCGCACGCGAATGAGGCGGCGTTTCTTGCCGCCGTGGATGAAGTCGCGGCGGTGTCGGCACGGCTGCTGTTTGCGCTGGAGACGCATGCCCCGCCGAAGAACCGCGAGGAAGAAGCCGCGAAGGCGCGTGCACGCGCCGCGGAGCGGTTTGGGGCTTAGTGCAAACCACCCATCTGCGAAAGGCGTGCACGGATTAGACACCGCCGCGAAGCAAAAAAATCCGTGCAGGAAATCCCCGCACGGGTGGAGGTAGTTGCAAATTGTGGTCCGAGTGCCCACTCACTTGAGAAGGCCCTCCCGGTGAAGGGGGACAAGCCCGAGACGGTTACTCTTTGCGGGTAAAGCCTATCTGGAATGAGGCTGTAATGCTGCGTCCGGGGAGCAGCGTGAGCGTGTCACCGGCGGCGGGTGAAAATGTCGTTCCCGTAGTGCCGGCCGTGAGGCCGGTGATCCCCTGGGCGTTGAAAAGATTGTTGAAGCTCAGGCGCAGCTTCGACTCGCCGAAGTGCGGGATCTGGTGGACGTTGTAGTTGAAGAAGAGGTTGGAGAGAGTGAAAGGATCAATCGGAATCACCTGGCTGGCGGTGATGCTGGTTGCCTTCTTATCCATGGAGCCGTCCGTGTAGCTGAGTATCACGGAAGCTTTGTTGTCGTTCCACATCGGACCGATGCGCTTGGTGAGGAAGCCCAAATCGAGTCCGTGGGAGTTGTATGTCAGTCCCCAGGTCTCGGTGTTCGCCGGCGTGCTGGCCACCCAGGCCCCGTTGTTTGGGTTGATGTAGGACTTGTTGCCGGCCGACGTGCCGGTGAGGATGGAACTGCTGGTGTAGTGGGCAGAGCCAACCGTGCCGTTGAGGTAGATGAGCAGGCCATGGGTGAGCGACACGTTGGCTTCACCTTCAAAGCCTTTCGTGGTCGAGTTGCCCGAGCTCTGATACTCATTCGCGCCGGCGGCGTTGGGATCCGGCGATGCGGTGTAGCCGTTGCCGAAGAGCACGTAGTAGAAGTCACCGTCCAGTGAGATCCGGCGCAGCTTCAGTACAGAACCGGCCTGGTAGGTGTAGGCCTTGGTCTGTTTGGGCAGGACCGTGATGGGATTGACGAGTACGCCGCTGACGACGTTGGGAACGTCGAAGACGCTCGACGGAGGAATGAGGCTGCCGGTGCCGAACTGGGCGTAGGCTGACCAATTGTCGCGGAAGCGGTAGTTCACATCGGCCGAAGGAAGCACCGTGTTGAACGAAGCGTTGTGATAGACGGCGGTCTGTCCTGCGGGGAGGGTGCCGACGGCCCCTCCGTTATCGGAGAATTGCTGCAGGGCGAATGTATAGCGGGAGAACTTGGCGCCACCTGTGACCGTGAGCTTGAGGTTGGGATGCCACTCGTACTCGGCAAAGGGCTGATAGCTGTTGGTGATGAACTTCTCGTTGAAGTTCGGCAGTACGGTATCTTTCCGCGTGACGGGGTCCTGCGGGACCTGGTGACGCGAGGTTGTCGCCCATTCGTACCAGAGGCCGGTCCGGAG
>DATNEM010000097.1:0-2561 GCA_035552995.1 Acidobacteriaceae bacterium
CCGTCATTCTCTTCGCCTCGAAGCTTCAGCCCCGCAAGCATTGCGACCACCTCATCGAGGCATACACGCGCCTCGCGCCCGAGCCGCGCCTTGAACCGCATCCGTACCTCCTCATCGTCGGCGACGGCGAGGAGCGCGCGGCGCTGGAGGAGCAGGCCGCTGAGACCGGTTTCCGCAGTATTCATTTCCTTGGATTCCGCAACCAGTCGGAGCTGCCAGCATTCTTCGATCTTGCCAGCGTCTTTGTGCTTCCCTCACGGCACGAGCCGTGGGGCCTCATCGTCAACGAAGTGATGAACGCGGGCACGCCCTGCATCGTCTCCGACGACGTTGGCTGCGGCCCCGACCTCATCACCAACGGCACCGACGGGTGTATCTATCCGTTTGGCGATCTCGACGCCCTCACCGGTGCGCTGCGTCGCGTGCTCGGTTCACCGAAGTCCGCGAGTGCCATGGGCCAGCGCGCATTCGAGCGCATCCAATCGTGGGGTTTCGAGGAGGACGTGCGCGGCCTTCGCGCCGCCCTTGCCTCTATCTGCCCCAATTTCATCGCATAGCGGGGCAGCCGATCCAGGGTGATGCATTGCGCTGGTTGTTGCGTACCGGCAGGCCTCAGCCCATCTCAGTAAAATGGAACGAATGCCCTCTTCACGAAATCGGGTGCCACCATGTGCGGCATAGCGGGATTCGTTTCGACTGAATCCTCCGCCGGCCCCTCGGCCGCCGAAGCGGTCCGTCGCATGACGGATTGCATGAAGTTGCGCGGCCCCGATGCGGAAGGGGTCTGGCACGGCTCATCCGTCGTCCTTGGGCATCGCCGGCTCGCGATCCAGGACCTTGACGCTCGGTCCACCCAACCCATGCATTGGAGCGACGGCAACCTCACCATCGTCTTCAACGGCGAGATTTACAACTTCCATGAACTCCGCGAAGAGCTCGAGGCCCAGGGCGTCGCTTTCCGCACCACGTCCGATACAGAAGTTCTCCTCGCGCTCTATGCCCGAGACCGCGAGCGCATGCTCCCCCGCCTGCGCGGCATGTTTGCCTTCGCCGTCTGGAACGAGGCCGCTCACGAACTTTTCCTCGCGCGCGATCCCTACGGCATCAAGCCTCTCTATTATGCGGAAACGGCGCAGGGCCTCGTCTTCGCGTCGCAGGTCAAAGCCATCGTTGCCTCGGGTCTCATCTTTCCAGAGACCGAACCCGCAGGCCTCGCGGGCTTCTATCTGTGGGGCAGCGTTCCCGAGCCGTGGACACTCTACCGTGGCATCTATGCGCTTCCCTGCGGCGGCTCGCTGCTCATCCGCAATGGCAGACCCGTGTCGCAGCCCACGGTCTGGGAAGATATCCGCGAGAACTGGCGGCGGCCACAGGAATCAGTCTCGGCCGCCGAGTTACAAGAACGTGTCCGCGCCGCCGTCCTCGACTCCGCGCGCGCCCACCTGGTCTCCGATGTTCCTGTCAGCGTCTTTCTCTCGAGCGGCATCGACTCGTCCGCCATCGCCGGCCTCATCTCGCAGCTCGGCGCGCACGTGGAAGGCATCACCGTCGGCTTTGACGAGTTCTCCTCGCGCCATGAGAACGAAGTCCCCATCGCCGCCTCCATCGCGCAGCATTATGGACTGCCACATCACGTGCGCCGCATCACGCGCGCCGAGTTCGAAGCCGACATCCCGGCCATCCTCAGCGCCATGGATCAGCCCTCCATCGACGGCGTCAACACGTGGTTCGCCGCCAAGGCCGCCGCTGAGCGAGGCTATAAGGTCGTCCTGTCCGGCGTGGGCGGCGACGAGCTTTTCTATGGCTATTCCCTGATGCGCGAACTCCCGATCAGCGCGCGCCGCGGCCGTATCGCGTCCTCCATCCCCGGATCCAGGCCGCTCGTCCGAGCGGCGATCTCCGCCTTCGGCAGCGGCCGACATCCCAAGCTTCACGGGGTCGCCGACTTCATGGGATCGCTCGAAGGCGTCTACTTTCTTAAGCGCTGCCTCTTCCTTCCCGATGAGCTCCCCGGGCTGATTGGACCCCAGATCGCGCGCGAAGGTCTCGCGCGGCTTGGCGGTTCTCCTCCCGGCATGTCGCCCGCCAACGCCGTTAACGACGCGGCCGGCGTCTGCCTTCTCGACTCCACCCACTACTTGCGCAATCAGCTGCTGCGCGACAGCGACTGGGCCAGCATGGCGCACTCGCTCGAACTACGCACACCACTGGTCGACGCCACGCTGCTGCAAGGGCTCTCCACCGTCCATTCCGGGTTCGTCAAAGGCGCAGGCAAACGCATGCTCGCGCAGTCGCCTGTGCGTCCGTTGCCGGAATCCATCATCAACCGTCCGAAGTCTGGCTTCGCGGTACCGATGACCGAATGGCTCGCAGCCGCTGTCGGCGAACGCCACTGGCGGAATGTGCCGATGCTTGCCGCACCGCAAACTCCCTGGACGCGCCGCTGGGCCAAGGTCGTTCTTGAAGAAGGATTCCACCTCGCGACCCAATGAACATCCTGCACTTCATCTCGTCCGTCGATCCCGCCACCGGCGGCCCCGTTGAAGGACTCAAACAGCGCA
>DATNEM010000098.1:0-6707 GCA_035552995.1 Acidobacteriaceae bacterium
TCGCCGGAGGTGGAGTCGTAGGTCAGCGGTACAGCCGTCTGCGTGAGGATGACGCCGTTCAGCGTGGCGTCGGCGTCGCCGGAGTTGACGACGCGCAGCCGCGTGCGGGTGTCCAGCTCGCGAACCACCGCCTGGGTCAGCATCATCTCTGTGCGATAGGCCTGTGCGTGGGTGGCGAAGACCGGCACGGCAATCGTCCGGACGCCGTCCGGAATATGCGTTGCGGAGCCGGCGGCGTGGTATCCGCATCCCGCAAGCGCCGCGCAGACCAGCAGTGCGAGGGCGAAACGCAAGGGGATCCTTCGGGTCGGGACGTGAGGCGGCACGGAGCGCCGGGTGCTCCCGGCGCGAATGGCTGTAGCTCGCATCGCTGAGTTCATTGTCGCACCGGAATGCGGCGCGGCAAGCAAAGAGCCGCGTGTGGGAATCCCACATGAAACGGTGGAATCAGATGCGCTGGAGGTGAGTGTCCTTGAAAGCGGTGGGATATTTCAGGCCGTAACCCAGCAGGCGGTCGAAAAAGATGTGCGCCAGCCAGATGAGCGCCGGGGCCATCAGCGTGTGGCGGTGGGTCGCGATCGCAAAGAGAAGCAAGATGACAGGCAGCACGAGAAGGTGGCCGAGGTTGTAGCAGGCAGAGCCCACGCGCGGCCCGGCGAGGTAGCCAAGCATAGCCAGGTCGGGTGCCAGAAAAAGGATCGCGAAGAGAATCCAGCTGAGATGCAGATCGTGGTAAAGCAAGAGGATCAGGACGAGCAGGACTCCTTCTTCAACACGAAGAAGCAGGGCCGGACGAGTGAGCATGGACTATCCTTTTCTCTGAAGAAAATTCGCGACCAGTTAAAAGATAAAGGCGGCCGATGTGGCCGCCTCATCTTGCTTGCGATAACGTTCAATTACGCCGGGCTGGGCTGGGTATCGCCGAAGCCGGGCTTGCGTCCGAGGTCAGGCTTGACGATCTTCTGTCCGTCGGTGGGACCACTCTCGGCGTGGGCCAGCGGCGACTTGAAGGGCGGCAGCTCCTTGCCCGCGATGATCAGATCGATCTCGACCTTGTCCAGGGTCTCGCGCTCCAGCAGGGCAGCGGACATGCGATGCATGATGTCGGCGTTGTCCTGCAGGATCTTGTAGGCAGATTGGTAACCCTCGTCGACGAACTTGCGCACAGCAACGTCGATCTGCTTGGCCGTGTCGTCGGAGTAGTCACGCGCTTGTGCGATATCGCGCCCGAGGAATACCTCCTGCTCCTTCTTGCCGTAGGTCAGCGGACCCAGATCGCTCATGCCGTACTCGCACACCATCTTGCGCGCAAGCTCCGTCGCCCGCACGATGTCATTGCCCGCGCCGGTGGTCTGACGGTTCATGAAGATCTCTTCAGCGCAGCGGCCGCCCATCAGGATGGCGAGCTGCGTCTCGAGGTAGTCACGAGTGACCGTGTGTTTGTCCTCTTCCGGCAGATGCATGGTCACGCCCAGCGCCATGCCGCGCGGGATGATGGTGACCTTGTGCAGCGGGTCGGCATGGTTGCGCAGGGCGGCGACGAGCACGTGGCCGGCCTCATGGTAGGCGGTGTCGCGCTTCTCATCGTCGGTCAGCAGCATGGACTTGCGCTCGGCGCCCATCAGCACCTTGTCCTTGGCCACTTCAAAGTCGTACATGTGGACCGACTTGCGGTTGAAGCGGGCGGCCGTAAGCGCGGCCTCATTGACCATGTTGGCCAGGTCCGCGCCGGAGAAGCCCGGCGTGCCGCGTGCCAGGATGTTAAGGTTCACGTCCTCGGCCATCGGGACTTTCTTCGAGTGCACGCGGAGGACCTCTTCGCGGCCGCGGATATCCGGGCGATCGACGATGACGCGCCGATCGAAACGGCCAGGGCGCAGCAGCGCGGGGTCGAGCACGTCGGGCCGATTGGTGGCAGCGATCAGGATCACGCCGTCGTTCGACTCAAAGCCGTCCATCTCAACGAGGAGTTGGTTCAGCGTCTGCTCGCGCTCGTCGTGTCCGCCGCCCAGGCCTGCGCCGCGGTGACGGCCCACAGCGTCAATCTCGTCGATGAAGATGATGCAGGGTGCGTTCTTTTTGCCCTGTTCAAACAGGTCACGCACACGCGATGCGCCCACGCCGACAAACATCTCCACGAAGTCCGAACCGGAGATCGAGAAGAACGGAACGTTGGCCTCGCCGGCCACCGCGCGGGCCAGCAACGTCTTTCCGGTGCCCGGAGGCCCGACCAGCAGCACGCCCTTGGGGATGCGGCCGCCCAGCCGCTGGAACTTCTGCGCCTCGCGCAGGAATTCGATAATCTCCTTCAGCTCTTCCTTGGCCTCATCCACGCCGGCCACGTCCTTGAATGTGACCTTCTTCTGCTGCATGGAGAGCAGGCGTGCGCGAGATTTGCCAAAGCTCATGGCCTTGTTGCCGCCGGACTGCATCTGGCGCAGCAGGAAGAACCACAGCAGCAGGATCAGAACCAGCGGGCCAACCGAAACCAGCGTCGAGAGCCAGAAGTTCGAGTTCTCATCCTTGTAGGTAATGTTGACGCCATGGCTCAGCAGGATGTTCGAAAGGTTTGAGTCGTTCGACTGGCCTGTCGTATGGAAGGCCTCACCGCTCGAAAAATGACCCTGGATCGTGGTGCCGTTGATGGTCACGTCATGCACTTGTCCGGCCTCAGCCCTATGCACAAGGTCGGTGTAGGTGGGCAGAGCTTCCTTGGAACTACCCATGCTCTTGTTAATGACGTTGTAGGCGCCCAGCGCGCACACCACCAGAACGATCCCGATCAAAACCTGTTTAAAGGTCGAGTTCAATTGCATTTCCTCATGTCTCCGGCCCTGTGATGCCGCGGCCCCGCATGCTTGCGTGTGATGCCATGTTTTGCCTGGTCAGAGGCCTTCCCTACTGGGATTAGACGCCCGATGCCTTCGGAAAGGTTCCGAACCGGCGACGGAATCGCACCCACCCTCATGCGCTGGCTGACACGTACCCTCTATAGCTGATTCTACGCTCAACCGGCAAAATCGGACGGGAAAAGACGCCGGCGGGGTGCGAATCAAGGGTACTTTCGCCCAGCCCCCAGCTTCGCAGAGCGCCCCAGGATGGCCCATCCCACGATGGGTGCAGGGAACCGTGGTCGAACTCAGGAAGTTTCGCGGCTGAGTTGCAGTTCACGGGTGGTCCGCTGGGCGCGGAGACCGTCGGGAAGGTCGAGACTCAATCCGGCGCGGGTTTTGGCGGAAGGTGGCGCTTCGAGGCTGAGGTCGGGGTCGGGGTTGAGCCCGGCCAGTGCAAGAAGCCGCGCCGTGTCGTCGAAGCTGAGCCGGACGCCGAGCGAGCGGGCGGCTGCGCGGACCACACGGCGTCGCAGCGCACGATCGAGCGAACGCAGGCGGTCGAGTTCCAGAGAGACGCATACAGCTTGATCTGGAGCGGTTGCCACTGCCCGCCCGCCACCGCGCACCGGCCTGCCCGGCAACAGAAGTTGGGGCAGGATTCGGCCCAGCTCGGCCTGCCAGCGGGCCTCGTCCTCCCGCGCCAGCGTGGCCAGGTTGGCGAGCGCCGTGTCGATGGCCGGGTTGTACTCGCGCAGGATCGGCAGCAGATGATGCCGGACACGGTTCCGGGTGAAGGCCTCATCGGCGTTCGAGGAGTCAGTGCGCCAGGGCTGATTGCACGCACGCAGATAATCTTCGAGCTCGGCTCGGCGAGCGGCAAGTAGCGGACGGAGAATCTTGCCAGTACGGCCCACGGCATCGGGTCGCCGGATGCCCCACATCTCGCTTTTGAGATGTGGGAGATCGGCTGCGAGAACGACGGGGGCAATCCCACTCAATCCCTCCGTCCACGCGCCGCGCAGCAGCTTCATCAGCACGGTCTCGGCCTGATCGTCGAGCGTGTGGGCAGTCAGGACGGAGTCAGCGTGCCCCTCCGCGATCAAACGCGAGAAGACCTCATAACGCAGCGCCCGCGCCGCTTCTTCCGTGGTCTCCGGGTCGCCGCCAGCTCGCGCCTCCGCCAGCCGCCCCGGCACGCTCACACGCTGCACATGCAGTGGGACTTCAAGCCGCAGACACAGCGCTTCAACGAAGGCGAGATCGCCATCCGCCTCTTCGCCGCGCAAGCCGTGATGCACATGCACAGCCGACACCCCGACGCCGAGCGCATTGCGCGGCAGCGCATTCGCCTCCTGCAGCAACAGCAGCAGCGCGACTGAATCGGCACCTCCCGAAACGGCCGCGCAGATGCGGTCGCCGGGGCGGAGGTGCGCACGGCTGAGGGTGGGAGCCACTGCCTGGATGGTATCGCGGACAACAGCCAGTCAGAGATACCGGTGCCGGAGATAGCTCATATATAGAAACGGGTGTTGCAGTCGATACGCCCAGGGGCGGCGTATGACCGTTACGGGGTCTATGTTTGCCACGTCGATCGTTCGATACTGGGTCTGAATATCGCCGAAGCTCTGCTCGCCGGCGTGAAGCGAAACATTCCTTATTTCAGCAAAGGCGCCGCGCGCCGAAATCTCGAGGTCATAATCACCGGCAGCAAGACTGATCTGCCAGACGCCCGACTGATTCGTCATTGTTGTGGCGACCCGCTGTCCTGACTGCACGAACCAAAGGATTGAACGTGACTCGGAAGATGCAGCTGCGGGAAGGACGACTCTGCCCGAAACGAGCGCCAGAGGTGATGCGGAGGATGCCCGGGCGATCGCATCAACCCCGATCAGCAAAACCGCCAAACAGAGACAGAACGGAATCGCTCTGCGAGCCATTGGTAGCCCTCGATCCTCCCCAGCATCATAGTCCTGCTGTGTCACGCAATACCAGAATTACCTGCGGCCATCTTGTATACTTCGTTGGCTATGCGTGTATTTGTCATTCTTCCGGCGGCGGGAATCGGGACCAGAATGGCCGCTGGCGCAGGTTCGTCTGTTCCAGGCGCTGCGACCCCGAAGCAGTTTCTCTCGCTCGGCGGCGTGCCCATGCTGGTGCATTCTTTGCGCGCGTTTCTTGCGGTCGAGCGTGTCGCCGCAATCTATATCGCTGTGCGCCCAACGGAGATCGAGCGAGTAACCGCGCAGGTTGCCGAGTACGGGCTGAGCGCGAAGGTGCATGTTGTCGAAGGCGGCGACATCCGGCAGCAGTCGGTCGCCAATGCGCTCTCACATCTAATCGCCGAAACCGGCTGCGGCCCGGACGACATAATCCTCGTTCACGACGCCGCGCGCCCGCTGATCGACCCTGAAACCATCAACCGCACCATTGACGCCGTCGCGGAATCCGGCGCTGCCATCGTCGGCCTGCCCGCAGTCGACACCATCAAGCAGGTGGATCGCACTGCCCATGGCGCAATCGTCACAGCCACCATTCCGCGCGAGCGCATCGTGCAGGCCCAGACGCCGCAGGGCGCCAAATGCAGCCTGCTGCAGAGGGCATTCGCCGAAGCCGAATCCGACGAATTCATCGGCACCGATGAAGCCAGCCTGCTGGAACGCGCCGGAATCGAAGTGGCCGTCGTCGCCGGCTCACCACGCAACTTCAAGATCACCCAGCCCGGCGACCTCGAACTTGCGGAATTTTACCTCCAAAAATCGACCGCGGATTCTCGCGGATGAACGCGGATAGAGCGATGAGAGACCTTAGTAACAACCTTTTGCACGCCGATATTACGGACCGCGTCCTGAAGACTTTTTATGATGTCTACAACGAACTCGGGGGCGGCTTTCTCGAGAGCGTGTATCACTCAGCTCTGTCCATCGCGCTTCGTGAGTCAGGTCTTGACGTCGCATCGCAGGTTCCTGTACCGGTCCACTTCCGCGGCGTTGTCATAGGAGATTTTCGAGCCGATCTTACTGTCAACGGGCGTGTGCTTTTGGAGTTGAAGGCTGTTTCTTCCATCGATCCCGCCCACGAAGGCCAGCTATTGCATTACCTGCGGGCAACCGACTATGAAGTGGGAATACTGCTCAATTTCGGGCCTAAGCCTCAGTTCAAGCGCATCGTGCTTGAAAACCGCAATAAAAAAATCCGCGTTTATCCGCGAGAATCCGCGGTCGATCTTGTCGTTGAGGTTCCGCGATGAGTATGCGTATCGGTTACGGTTACGACTCGCACGCCTTCAAGGCAGGCGTGCCGCTGGTGATCGGGGGCCTATCGATCGAACATCCCGAAGGCCTCGCCGGCCACTCCGACGGCGATGTGCTGCTGCATGCGATCACCGACGCACTGCTGGGTGCGGTCTCCGCTGGCGACATCGGCACGTTCTTTCCGCCCAGCGATCCCCGCTGGAAGGGCGCCGCCTCGAGCGTCTTCCTGCAGACCGCGCTCGAAGAGGTTGCCACGGCGGGCTATCGCATCGTGAATATCGACACGGTCCTGGTGATGGCTAAGCCGAAGATTGTGCCCATTGCGAACGAAGTACGAGATAAAGTCGCGCAGCTGCTCGGCGTGAAGCCGGGCGAAGTAGGCATCAAGGCAAAGACACCCGAGGGACTCAACCTCGATCATGTCGCGCAGGCGCACTGCACGGTTTTGCTCGAAAGCCTTCCGGCGCCGGAGGCGCTGGAACGGATGACGGCAACGGCGGATGTAGGTTCGGAAGAAGTGAACGCGGTAGTAGAAGGCCTGACGCGGCAGCTGCGGGACGTGGCTGCATTGGGCAGAAAAGTAACTCCGTTCGATACAGATGATCTGACCTGACTACTCCCG
>DATNEM010000099.1:0-6461 GCA_035552995.1 Acidobacteriaceae bacterium
GAGGCGGCGCTCACGTTCTTTTGTGGACCGGCCTCGTACTCGGTTTCTTCACGCTCTCCGCGCGCCAGGAGTACTACTCTCTGCCATGCCTCCCGGCCCTCGCGCTGATGGCCGGCGGCCTGCTCGCCTGCGGCGATCGCGACACATCTACGCAGTCGCTCGACGCAAAGCGGTCTGCCCTCTTCTGGCACAAGTGGCTGCTCGTCCCCATCGGCTCGCTCGCTGCCGCGATTTCGCTCTACTTCGCCATCACTGCGCCGCACATCGACCCGCATACCGACATCGCCACACTGCTGACTCAGGGCGGCGAATACGATCTCTCCCTCGGCCATCTGTTCGACCTCACCGGCCGCGCCATGGGCCTCTTCCGGGTTCCGCTCACTTGCTTCGGCCTCAGCATGTTGGTGATTGGCCCGATAACGTATCTGGTGCGCCGTCGCGGTCGAGGCCGGGAAGCCAACTTTGGGCTCGCCGGTGCAGGCGCCTGTCTGTTGTTGTGTATGCACGCCGGATTAGTCCGCTTCTACCCGACCCTCGGTTCGAAGGTTCTTGCCGATGGCATCGTGACTGAGCAGCGCCTGCGTCCCGAAGCGAACGACCTCATTGTGATCGATGGCGAGATGACGGCCGGCTCCACTCTGCTCTTTTACACTGGGCAGCCCGTCCACCTGGTCAACGGCCGCATCAACGGGCCGTGGTTCGGCAGCTTCTGGCCCGACGCTCCGCACGTCTTTGAAACAGACGATTCGCTCCGCAAGTTGTGGACCGGACCGCAGCGTATCTTTCTGCTCACCTATCACCCCGGCACGCGCGCGCCCGATCTGGTCCGCTTCGGCGCGGTACGCACGCTGGCATCCGCCGGCGGCAAATCCATCCTCATGAACCAGCGCTGATTTCGCTGGGCCCAGGCGAAAGCAAGCATCAATAGCCGTCAACCGGCTCTTTGCCCAAACCTACCCTTTGATATCTGCCGTCGCGTCCGATGGAATAGTGGCCGCCGTGATATTGCATGGTGTCTCCCATGTAGCTGGCTACCCACACTGCGAAGCCCAGCAGGTCGCGCACCGGATAGATGAGCACTGGCTTCGCTGCTTGCTCATCTCCGAGCGCCCTCAGCACCCCCGCCGCCATCAGCCAGCGGTTGATGCACGTGGCCGCGAGCCATGCGAAGCCCGCAAACGGATGTCCCGCAAGCAGCCCCCACACCAGTCCCAGCAGTCCAAACGGAACCGCATACGTCAACCCTGTACCGAGGTGGCCCGCCGGACGCGAGCGGCGCGTGCTCTTCATCCAGCGCAGCTGGTCGCGGAATGATCCACGGGCGCCCTGGGGCAGCACCATCAGCCGGACCACATAGTTGGCCATGCGCACGCCGTAGCCCTTGCCTGCGAGCCGCTGGCCCAGCACGAAATCTTCAGCATGATATTGCGCGAGGTCTTCAAAGCCGCCGGCCAAATTCCACGCCTCGCGCCGCAGCACCATGCTGACACCAAGGGCAAAATGCGTGCCGCGTTCGATCATGTCCGCGACCAAAATGCCTCCTGACATCTCCACGCTCTTGCCCACCGCATCCAGCTGCGCGGCAAAACCGCCCTTGGTGCGCCCGATGTAGAGGCAGCTTGCCAACTTGCGTCGCGGATCGGCCATCTCCTGCACCATGCGCCGGAGGTAGTCCGGCGTCACGCGCGCATCGGCGTCGCTCGTCACGAGAATCTCGTGCCGGGCCGCTTCGGCCAGCATCGCCATCGACCACATCTTCGCGTTGGGATACTGCGGCTCGCCGCAGGTAAGGAAGCGAGCGCGCACATCAGGATGTTCAGCCGCGACCCGCTTCGCCAACTGCAGGCCGGCGTCGCCATCATGTCGTGCACAAAAGAGCAGTTCGTAGTCCGGGTAGTCGAGTGCGAAGAAGCCGCGGAGATTCTCCTCAAGGTCCGGCTCGGCGCCGTGCAGCGGCTTCAGCACGCTCACCGCAGGCAGAAACTCGGCGGCCCCGCGCTCCTCGCGCCGCTTGCGCCGCGCAAAGCGCGCCGCGCCCGACAGCACCAATCCGCAGTAAATCGTGGAAGTCACCGTGCCGGTGAGGGCAATCCAGAACACGGTCCGCAATACCAAACTCATCGCAACCACACCGGCGGCAACGCAACCCTTGCGCGCTCAACACCTTTCAGTTTATTAAAGCGCCGGCATGCCTCGTCACGGAACTATTTGCGTCCGAGTTTCGCCGGCTGTCTGGTTGCCGAGCCCGTTTCCCGCCCGGCCGTTCCCTGCTTTGGGACCATCATGGGCCGCGGCATGTGCACCAGCCCTGCCTGCTGAGTCTGCTGCATGCGCGAGAGCATCTCCGTGCGCACATAATCCACGAAGCCCTGCATCTGGCGGTTCATCTCTTCCATGCGCTCGCGCATCTGCAGCACAATGGCAATGCCTGCGATGTTGACGCCCAGATCGCGCGCCAGGTTGAGGATAAATTCCAGCCGCTCCAGGTCCTCATCGGTATAGAGGCGCGTGTTGCCCTCCGAGCGGCTCGGCTTCAGCAGGCCTTCGCGCTCATACAGGCGCAGCGTCTGCGGATGGATCTCGTACATCTCGGCCACCGCCGAGATCATGTACGCCCCCCGGGATTTTCGTTTCGTCGCCATCGAACTTCCCAGCCTCAAACGGCTGTCCGCCAAAAGGATACCGCGTGGAGGTATTCTGGTGCATCCAACTTCGCTATGCGGTTCCCTTCTCTGCCACTCTCGCGCAAACCTATCTTCCTCGCGTCCGCTGCTGTCGCGGGAGCAGCCACCGGCGTTGCCATCGCCGGAACGGTGGCTACCGTTGGCACCGCCGTGCTGATCGCCCGTGCGCTGCGCAGTAAGCCTGTTCCAGACAATGCTGTGGTCGTCATTACCGGCGGCTCTCGCGGCCTGGGCTTCGCTATCGCCGCGCGCTTTGCCCGCAAACCTGTCCGGCTGGTCTTGGCAGCCCGCGATCGCGCCGAGCTGGTGCGCGCACAAGGCGAGCTTATTGCGATGCACCCGCATCTCTCGCCTCAGGATTTCTACCTCGTCGCCGCCAATCTTACCGTCCGCGCCGAATGCGAGCGCCTGATTCGCGAGGCCATCTCGCATTTCGGCCGCATCGATGTGCTGGTGAACAACGCCGGCGTCATTCAGGTCGGCCCCGTAGAAGCGCAGACCATCCAGAACTTCGAGCGCGCCATGCAGCTTCACTTCTTCGCTGCACTCCACACCACATGGGCCGCCCTGCCCCACATGCGCAGCCAGGCGCCGCTCGCAGGCTGGAACCGTCGTGCGGCCGTCGTCAACATCGCCTCCATCGGCGGCAAGGTCGCCGTGCCGCACCTGCTGCCGTACACCGCCAGCAAATTCGCGTTAGTAGGATTTTCCGAGGGCCTGCACGCCGAGCTGCGCCACAAAGGCATCCGCGTCACGACTGTCTGCCCGGGGCTGATGCGTACAGGCGGGGAGGACCACGCGGAGTTTCTCGGCGATGCCGAAGCCGAAGAAAAATGGTTTAGGTTCGCCGCGAAAACGCCCATCATCTCGGTCAGCGCGCGCCACGCCGCCTGCCGAATCTACTCTGCGGTGGCCGCAGGCCGTGCGGAGATCACGATTACACCGCAAGCGTGGATCATCGCCCGCAAGAACGGCCTAATGCCGGAGACGGTGCAGCTCGCGGCGAGTTACGCGAATCGCTACATGCTGCCGAAAGCCCCCGGCATCACCGAAGATCACCCACACTACGATCCATCCCTCGCCGCTGAGAGCCAGGAAGACTAAATCTCCTTCAGCAACTCCGCGCGCGGATCTTCCGGGTTCAGCCTTGCCAACTCGCGCAGAATCTCTTTCGAGCGCTCGTCCTGCACCTTCGGCACCACGATCTTCACCTCAACAATTTCGTCGCCGCGGACACCGTCGCGCGCTGCGCTGGGCACGCCCTTCTCGCGCAGGCGCAGTTTCTGCCCGGTCTGCGTCCCCGGCGGAATCTTCAGCTGCGTCCGTCCGCCGCCATCGTGTGTATCGATGGTCGGCACTTCGATCTTTGCGCCCAACGCGGCTTCCGCAACGGTCACCGGCACCGTGACATGGATATCGTCGCCCACGCGGGCGAATACCGGATGCGTCCCGACCTGGATGATCAGATACAGGTCGCCCGGCGCGCCGCCCTCCGTTCCCGCGTTGCCTTTGCCCGCAAGCCGGATACGCTGCCCATCGCGCGTGCCGGGCTTAATGCGGAACTCCAGCGGCTCGCGCTTGATGACGGTGCCTTCGCCGCCGCACATCGAGCAGGCGTTCTGCACCTTGCCGGTCCCGCCGCAGCGCGGGCACTGGATGTTGAACTTCATCCGCCCGCCCATCTGCGTCACCTGGCCCGTGCCGTGGCATTCGGAGCACTCCATGCTGCCCCCGGAGATCGACCTGCCATGACAGGCCGGGCACGTCTCCTGCCGCTGAATCTCCAGCCGCGCCACCCCGCCGCGCACCGCCGCCCAGAAGTCCACATTCACCTGATACTCGAGGTCGGTTCCCGGCTGCGGCCCGCGCGCTTTCTGTTCGCGTGAAAAGATGCCGCTGAAGATGTCGCGGAAGCTGCCCCCGAAGCCGCCGCCGGTCTCCGCAGCGCCCCCGCGCGCTCGTGTCCCACCGCCGCCTTGGAAGCCGGAAAAATCGAAGCCGCTGAAATCGAACGGCACCTCACCCGTCGCTGCTTCGCCGCCCGGGCCATAGGCTGTGCGAAATCCTCCCGGTCCATATCCGCCGCGCGCCGCAGCCTCGGCCGCCGCAGGGTCGATATTGTCCGAGTAGAAGCCAAGCTGGTCATAAACCTTGCGCTTCTTCTCGTCGCTAAGGACGTCATTGGCCTCCGAGATCTCCTTGAACTTCTCCTCGGCCTTCTTGTCGCCCGGGTTCACGTCCGGGTGATACTTGCGCGCCAGCTTGCGGAAGGCCTTGCGGATCTCCTCCGCCGTTGCGGCCTTCTTCACGCCCAGCGTGCCGTAATAGTCCTTGGTCTGCGTTGTCGCCATCGCTCGAAAAGCTTTCTGATCTCTACTCTACTTCCACCCGCCAAGAAAAAGGTACGGCCGAAGCCGCACCCTGTTCTTCCAAATCTATCGTTCCGTCCACCCTACTGTTGTCCCGCGCTGCTCAGTTCCACACCTTGTGCGCGTCCACTGCCTCAATCGAGATGGTCTGGTCCGGCTCCATCTCGCGCATACGGTTCATGAACTGCTCGGCCTCTTCTCGTGTCGAGAAGATCATCCGGTTGTACAGGCGTCCGGCGCGAAGCTGATCGCACCGCCACAGGGTCTCCATCGTCATCGTCGGTGCCCTCCGATAGGTCGATTGAGTTCCACTTTTTATCCAGCTCTGCCGTGCTCCAGTAACTGTTCCGATCCACTCTCTCACGTCTCAGACGGATTGAAACGCCTGTGGCGTTGTTTTTCCTGTGGGGAATCAGCTTGAATCACACCCCGCGTTTCCAATACACGAACATAGCTTCTTCAGTTCCACACATGCTGGATCGGCATCGGCTCTATGCGAAGCACCAAATCCGGCGCCACGCCCGCCAACTGCCGCGCAAATTCGCGTGCCTGTTGCTCGCTCTGGAAAACCTTCTGTTCCTTGATCCTTCCGCCGAGCCACTGCTCACACTTCCACACTGTCTGCTGTGCTCCTGTCATATCCACCTCCGCATCCGAGGTTCGCTCGAACCTCGAACCCCAGCGCCTCGCACCTACAAGAAAGAGCGCCCACCACCGCGAGCGCTCTTCCCTTGCTTCCCTGCTGTTCTTTAGATGTTCGAGCGGCGATTTCGATACCACCCGATTGCAACCGCCCGGTCATTCTTTCGTCACTTTCAATTCGGCTTAGACAAGCGAAAATGCTCGGGTGCCCCATCCATACGCGAGTGTGAACTCGCGGATGGGTGGGATGAACACTCTGCACACGACTTTTTCTTATTACTTGTCGACGTCGACGTACTCAGCATCGATCACGCCTTCGTCCTTCTTCGCCTCAGGCTCTGCGGCATTGCCTGCGCCAGCCGGCCCTTCCGGCGTTGCGCCTTCCGCCGGAGGATTCTCCGAGGCCGCCTTGTACATCGCCTCGGCGAGTTTGTGGCTCACCGCAGTCAGCTTCTCGCGAGCCGAGTTAAGGTCAGCTGCGCTTGCATCTTCGCCGAGGGTCTTCTTCGCCGCTTCCATCGCGGACTCGACATCCTTGCGGTCGCCCTCGGAGACCTTGTCGCCGGCGTCCTTCAGCATCTTCTCCACGTTGTAGACCATGGAGTCGAGCTGATTGCGCGCCTCAACCTTGTCGCGCTGCTCCTTGTCCTCGGCCGCGTGCGCCTCGGCGTCCTTCGCCATCCGCTCCACCTCTTCCTTGCTCAGGCCCGAGGAGCTGGTGATGGTGATCTTCGCGTCCTTGTTCGTGGCCTTGTCCTTCGCGGTC
>DATNEM010000100.1:0-6897 GCA_035552995.1 Acidobacteriaceae bacterium
GCGGCCAAACAGGGCGGCGGAGATCCAGACGGCAATCCGCGCCTGCGCACTGCGATTGCGGCTGCGAAAGCGGAGAATATGCCGGCCGACAACATCAAGCGAGCCATCCAGCGCGGCACAGGCGAGCTCGAAGGCGTGAGCTACGAAGAGATCGTGTACGAGGGCTACGGACCGGGTGGCGTCGCCGTGATGGTTCAGGTGCTCACCGACAACAAGAACCGCGCGGTAAGCGAGCTTCGGCACATGTTTTCGAAGAACAACGGCAACTTGGGCGAGTCCGGTTCGGTCGGCTACCTGTTCACGAAAAAGGGCCTGATCGTGGTGCCGAAGTCGGCCGCGAGCGAAGAGAAGCTGACGGAGATCGCGCTGGAGGCAGGGGCCGAAGACCTCTCTGAGGTTGGAGACAGCTGGGAGATCACGACCGATCCCAAAGAGTTCGATGCGGTATTGGCCGCGATCAAAGCGGCGAAGATCGAGCCGGACGTGGCCGAGGTAACGATGATTCCGTCCACCTACCAGAAGCTGGAAGGTACGCAGGCCTCGGCGATGGTGCGGCTGCTGGAGGCCCTCGAAGATCTCGACGATACGCAGAACGTCTACAGCAATTTCGACATGGATGAGGCGGCGGTAGCCGCCGCGGGATGATGGCGAATCCTTGAAATCGCTGGAAGGGGCCGCCGCATCGCCGGCGGCTTTCTTCTGTTTGCAGGCCGTATAGTCACAGAACGGAGTTCCATGTTGCGTCTCACCACCCGAATTGGCCTACTTTCTTTCGCACTTTCTGCCGCTAGTGGTTTTGCATTCGGCCAAATGCCGCCGGTGCTTTCACCGTATTTGAGCTCCTCTGGTGGCAGGGCGGCGACGACACTGAAAGAAACCAACCCGGTGCGCGAGCAAGTTCGGCCTTTTGAATGGGGTGTGCTCGCGCAGGGCGGATTCGGCGTCACGGAGAACCGCAACAGCTTCCGCTTCTTTTCCACCGGATTGCACGCCGGCAAAGTACTCACGCCCAACCTCGGTCATACCATGCTGCGAGGCAACTTCGAATACGCGATGGAGCTGTTCCCACTCTGGCAGTCCTACACACCGACCGGAACGCGGCAGAATTGCGCGCCCCTTGCCGGATTTTCCGGTCTCATCGATTGTTCGACCCCGTTCAAAATCGGCGGGACATTTACCGGCGCAAGCATTACGCCGATCATCCTTCGCTGGAATCTCGCAGGCACTCCGCACTTCGCGCCCTGGGTGCAAGGCGCAGGCGGCTTGGTATGGACGAACCACAAATACCCGGCATTCGGCGGACCGCCGGTCAGCTCCGGCGGCGTGACGAATAGCTCCATCGGCAACAACGCCGCCAACTCCGACACCAGCGTGTGGAACTTTACGCCGCAGTTCGGTGTGGGGCTACACTACTTCGTTGCACCGCATCGCTCGCTAGATTTCGGCGCGAACGCTGTCCACATCTCCAGCGCGTCACTGGGCGACAAGAACCCGGGCGTGAACGCCAGCGTGCAATTCTCCATCGGCTACACCTGGTGGAAGTAGGGCGGCTCTGAGAACTCGATGTCACCAACCTATAATCCCGACGCGATCGTTGAAGGCGTACCGAACTTTTCCGAGGGTGCCGACGCAGCTAAGGTCGCCACGATTGTCGCTGCCATGCGCGTGGATGGTGTGCGCCTGCTCGACTGGTCCATGGATGCGGCGCATAACCGTTCGGTCGTCACCGTCGCCGGACCGCCGGCGGCGGTCGTTGAATCCGCGGTACGCGGTGTAGCGAAGGCCGCACAGTTGATCGACCTGACGCAGCAGACTGGCGTGCACCCGCGCATTGGAGCAGCCGACGTGGTGCCGTTCGTGCCGGTCAGCGGGATTTCCCTCGCTGAATGTGCGGTGCTGGCGCGTCAGGCCGGGATGGAGATTTGGAAGCGAGCTGCTGTGCCGGTTTACTTTTACGAGGCAGCCGCCGCCCGCGCTGACCGCATGAACCTGGAGGATGTGCGCCGCGGCCAGTTCGAGGGCTTGCGCGAAAGCGCACATCGCGATCCATTGCGCCACCCGGACGTCGGTGGTCCGCAGGTGCATCCAACCGCTGGAGCCTCTGCAGTGGGCGCGCGACGGTTCCTGATCGCATACAACATCTACCTGCAACCGGCAGCGCGAACCAACCACCTACCCACCTCAGCGCAACCTGAGATCAGCGCAGTTCGCGCCATTGCCCGCGCCATCCGCGCCTCGGACGGCGGCCTGCATGGCGTCAAAGCCATCGGCGTCAGCGTCAACGGGCGCGCCCAGCTCAGCATGAATATCACCGACCACCGCGTTGTCTCCGTGCCGCAGATTCACCGCCGGGTGCGGGAACTGGCGAGGAGCCATGGCGTTTCAATCGCCGAGGGTGAGCTGATCGGGCTGATTCCGGAGGAGGCCTACGATCCAGCGGCCGATTGGGTGCGCGAGATTCCCGGCTTCGATCCCGAGGCAAGGGTGCTGGAGCGAAGGCTGAACCATCCGCTGCCGTGGCCGGGGGAATAGCCGCACCGCAGCCAGGGGGATTGTCTCTGCCGCAAAGGTAGTACACACGACGGAACGCCGAGGGCAACCTTCGCATATCCGGCACGTCCAAGCGTTCAAAGCACTCTCAGGCAACTCTTGATCTGGGCGGTGTTTCGCGAAACAATAGATGTCTGGGGGCGGGAACGACTTGGCGCAGCCGAAGCTTCGGTTCCATCGACCGCAGTACACGATTCAGGCAACTCGGGAGTCCATTTTGCGCAGCCAGTTTTTCTCCATCCATTTACCCATCCGCAGGACCGCCGCCGCAGTGCTTGCCGCAGGCATCGTTCTCGCAACGCCGGCCGCGCAGGCCGCGCAGCTTACCAACGATGCGCGCACATCGATCCCGCATGATGTACAGCAGATCATCGTGGTGGACTATCGCGCGATGCAGAACTCTCCTGCGGCGATGAATCTGAAAGACCGCGTGATGCCGCCCGAGCTCAAGCGGCTGGAGCAGGCGCTGGTCAGCTCCGGGCTGAAGGTGGACGCCGACACCGATGCGCTGGCGTTCGCATCCTTTCATGCGCCGAACCCAGATGGCAAAGGCGGCGCGGTGGAGCGCATCGTCGGTATCGCGCAGGGCCAGTTCCGGACGCGCGAGATCCTCGCGAACTTCGTCAAGACCAAGGCCAAGGTGGAGAAGCTGCGCAGCAGCAACATCTATCCCATGGGGTCCACGGGCTTCGATGTGGTTTTCGTGAACCAGACGACAATGGTCTTCGGCGACCGGGACGCGGTACATGCTGCGCTTGATGCGCGCGACGGTTTCGCGCCCAGCTTTCTGACCAATGGCGACATGGTAAACGAGATGGCGCAGGTGGATACCCATGCCGTCTGGAGCCTGCTCGATCCCAAAGGCACGCAGACCATGATGAAAAGCGTGCTGGGCGAGGCCTCGCAGCTGGCCGACTACGACACAGTGAAGAACCGCATGAAAGACTCGCATTACACGATGGACTTCAACAACGGCGTTCGGTTCAACATGACGGTGGATATGTCCGACACCTTCACCGCTGCAACGTGCGCAACGCTGCTGAAGGGGGTCGCGCTGCTGAGGAAGCAGCAGGGAACTCCCCAGGAAAAGTCAGCGATCGATGCGACCAGCATCGGGTCAAGCTCCGGCAAGCTGAGTGTCGACTACTCATCGTCGGACAGCGAGTTTGCCAGCCTGTTGACCTCCCCGCTATTCCAGGCGGTCGTCAAGTAAGGCGGCGCAGCGGCTAATCCTCTGCGATGATGTCCACCGTGAGCCGTACCGCAAATTGGGTTCCATCGAACTCATAGCCTCGGCATACATCGGGTGCAGAATCGGGCATTCCGCGCGCGACCGAAGGCACGGACAGAGCGGCACCGGATGCAGGGGGTCGTAGCCGCCGCTTCAAACCGCCGGCGAGCACATTGCAGAGCTCGCTTATCGCATCGTCCGCCATCGTTTCGTCCGCCGCTTCGCCAAGAAACATTTCAGCAAGCTTTGCGGCATCCATATCCGCGAAGACCACCACGCATTTTCCTGCCAGCGCGCCGGAAAAGGTAATGCGTGCGACCTTATGATCCGGTGCAGCTTGCAATGCGCCCCCAGGGACGCACTCGCAACCCAGCATGGTCGCGAAGACTTCCAGGACGGTTTCATCCATCAGCCGACGCAAACGCTCGGCAGTGCTGCTTTCCGAGTTGCTCACGCAGTCTCCGCAAGCGCCAGCGCCTGGTCGCGAATGCGTTCCGCCGAAAACGGCTTTGCGATGAATCCCCTCGCCCCCTCGGCCATCGCACGCTCTACCAGCGGATCGCTCGCGTCCGCCGTTACCATCAGGACCGGCGTCGTTGCAAGCCTGCGGGCCGCCCGTTCGCGCAGGAAGCCGACGCCGTCCAGTGCAGGCATGTGCACATCGCAGAGGATCAGATCGAAGCAGTTTTGGTACTTCTCCAGCGCGGCAATCCCTTCCACGCCATTGCCGGCCTCCACAACCTCGTCCAACTCCAGCTCTGCCTCGCGCAAGGCGTTGCCAACGATGCGCCGCATCAGCGCTGAGTCGTCGACGATCAATATCCTCATGCCACCCTCCACGGAGTCCTTCTGAACCTCTATCGGCGATGGCAACGCGGACGTGAGATCAATCGCATCCGCCCCCACCGCTGCGGGGTAGAACCGCTCCGTCAAGCGGGCCTATAATCGCTGTGGAATGCTCGCAAGTGCTCGATTCCTCTGGACGGCAACACGCGGCCACCGGCTGCGCCCGTGGCGAAGTCCAATGCTGCGCTGGCGGCTGGAGACATTCACCGGCCAGCACGCGGAAGATCTCCGGGCCGGCGATTTCTGGCGTTTCCTCGTAGCCGAGCGCGGCCAGCTTCTGCGCTTCTCGCGCTGGCTGGGGGAAATACGTGGCTACGCCGCTTCCACCAGACACCAGTGATCCACGGGCGATGCCTGTCACTCCGGCCGCAACCGTCTGGAACCACGAGCCTCGCACCTGGAACGATCCAAGCGCATCCCATACAATCGACGCGACAGAAAAAGCGCCAGGACTTGTGAGGTTAACAATGGGCGATTGGATCAAACTGAAGGCTGACGACGGGCACGAACTGAGCGCATATGTAGCGAAGCCTGCGAAGGAACCGGTTGGGGCTGTGGTCGTGGTACAGGAGATTTTCGGTGTCAACAAATCCATTCGCGCCGTGGCCGACCACTACGCGACGCAAGGCTTCCTCAGCATTGCGCCGGCGATCTTTGACCGCTACGAACGCAATGTGGAGCTTGGCTACAGCGGAGACGACCTCAACCGCGCATTCAAACACTTCTATCCCATGCTCAAACCCGATATCACCATCCTCGACATCGCCGCTGCATTCCATCATGCAAAGCAGGAAGGCAAGCCAACTGGGGTACTTGGCTTCTGCTACGGCGGCCTGAGCTCCTGGGTCTCTGCTGTGCGCGGCGAGAACGTCCGCATGCAGCCGGATTGCTGCGTCTGCTATTACCCCGGCGGCATCGGCAAGTTCGCGCAGGAGGAGCCCGCGTGCCCGGTGCTGATCCACGTCGGCAGCGCGGACGACCATGTCGGCGACCAGGTCGAGGCGGTCCGCTCCGCGCATCCTGAAGTGGAGATTCACGTCTACAAAGGCGCGCCTCACGCCTTTGCGAATCCCGACCGGCCTAGCTATAAGGCAGACGCTGCCAAGCTCGCCGACCAGCGCTCGCTCGACTTCCTCAAGAAGCATTTGGCTTAATTCATTGAGCCGTTCGGATCGCGGCCGCCCTCAAATTGGAGAGACGCGCGAAATCGTGCACTGGAAAGCGAAATGGTTCGTCTGACTCCCTATCTGCTCTTCGACGGCAACTGCGCCGAAGCCATGGCCTTCTACCAAAGCTGCTTCGGCGGCGAACTCGCCCTCACACGCCTCGGCGACACGCCCATGAAGGCTGCCTTCCCCGAAGAAAAACATGTCAGAATCACCTACGCCCATCTCAAGAGCGCCGCGGTTGAAATCTCGGCGACGGACTGGCTACACCCAACGCGTGCCCTGCAGCAGGGCAACACCACCGCGATCTATGTTACCGGTACAAACGATGACGAGCTCAAGGGCATCTTCACCAAACTCTCGAACGGCGCCGACAAGGAGCTTCTAGTGGAACTGCGCGAAATGCCCTTCGGCCTCTACGGCCGCCTCACCGACCGCTACGGCGTCGAGTGGTTCTTCCGCGGAGAAAAGCCGAGCTCTTGACCCAGCATGACAGGAATGACGATCGATAACATCGACGCCACTCTGAATCACATCTTCGGCCCGATCTGGCTCGCAGGCGGGATTTCAATGCTCGTTATAGCCCGATTGCACTGGAGGGCAGGTAGAAGGAAGCATTTCCGGCTGGCAATCGCTTGTGGTCTGGGCCTTCTTTTCTTTGGCGTGTCCGCCTATGTGTGGCCGGGGTTCTAATCAGGATTTGGCTTGATCCGTGTACATCCATGAGAATCCGTGGTTGCTTTTCGCCCTCCCGCCGATTGCCCCCCCCGCGCCCGGATGCTATCTTTAACAGAACACGATTGAGTGAATTGGAAGAATTGGGAGCATCACCCCTGTGCTGGAAACCGCAAAGAAAACGGACATCATTCAAAAATTTCGCACGCACGACTCGGACACCGGAAGCCCGGAGGTCCAGATCGCTATCCTCTCGGAGCGCATCGGCGAGCTCACCGAGCATTTCAAGACCCACACCAAGGATCATGGCTCGCGCCGCGGCCTGCTGATGCTGGTCTCGAAACGTCGCCGCCTGCTGGACTACCTCAAGACGGCCGATTCGGACCGCTACCGCGAGGTCATCGGAAAGCTTGGCATCCGCAAGTAGAC
>DATNEM010000101.1:0-10078 GCA_035552995.1 Acidobacteriaceae bacterium
GTCGCCATCGTCGCAAGCTGCGCAGACGCTCCCTGCGCATAGGTCAGGTGCGTCTTGCCGATCTTCTCGCCGACCGTCACAACAATGCGCTTCCACCCAATCATCGTGCCCAGCCCCAACGCGAGGGCCACCGCCACCTTCACCCATGTCGGAATGAACTTCGTCGATGTATCCAGTTCACTCTTGTAAGCCGCCATCGCATTCAGGTCGGCTGCGGACATCGTCGGCCCACCCGTCTGCATCAGCCGCATCGTCTCCCCGGCCAGATACATCTGGTTGCGCACATTCGCCTGCATCCCGTCAGGGACGCCCTTCAGGGACTTGTATTCCGTCACCTCATTCCGGATCTTCGCCACCATCTGACGCAGCGCCGGCATCACTCTGGGCTCATAGCGCTTTGTGCTCACAAACCTCTCAAGCTCAACCTGGTCGTCCCGGACCACAACGCTGTCATCCGCGTATTTATCCAGGGTCTCCACCATCGCCGAGGAGGTCGCGAGGAATCGGTCCATCTGCTGCGCCGTCACAGCGTGGTTCAGTGCATACGCAGTCGGCACCGTCCCCACCAGGATCAGCATGATCAGACCCATGCCCTTCTGCCCATCGTTGGATCCGTGCGCGTAGCTAACGCCGCCGCAGCTGACAATCAGCAGGCAGCGAATCCAGAAGGGCGGCGGTGCGGTTCCCTCCGGCGCACGATAGAGCCGCTCATCGCGCGCCAGCAGCCTGAAAAAGAAGAACAGCAGCGCGGCCAGCCCAAAGCCGATGGCTGGCGACAGCAGAAGCTGTTTGAACACTTTCATCACCTGGTCCCAGTCCAGGCCGGCCGTACCGCTGTTGCCCTGCATCAACTGATTCGCGATGCCCACGCCAATGATCGATCCAATCATGGTGTGCGAACTTGACGCCGGCAGCCCCTTGTACCATGTCGCCAGGTTCCACAGGATCGCCGCTGTCAGCAGCGCGAACACCATCGAGTAGCCCGCGCCCCTGGACAACTTGAGGATCAATTCCACCGGCAACAGTGAGATCACTGCAAAGGCCACCGTGCCGGAACTCACCAGCACGCCCACAAAGTTCATGATCCCGGAGAACACCACCGCCACATTCGGCTGCAGTGAATGCGTATAGATAACGGTCGCTACCGCGTTGGCCGTATCGTGAAATCCGTTGACGAACTCGAAGCCCAGCGCAATCAGCAGCGCCAGCCCCAGCAAAATGTATGGGTAGACGCTCGGGCTGTGCACCGGTGAGAGGTCGTTCCAAA
The DNA here is from genome assembly GCA_035552995.1 of Acidobacteriaceae bacterium. Classification (GTDB taxonomy): domain Bacteria; phylum Acidobacteriota; class Terriglobia; order Terriglobales; family Acidobacteriaceae; genus Edaphobacter. The sequence goes on from DATNEM010000101.1 coordinate 1,268, forward strand.
GCTGGGTTACGACATAGATCGCTCCGCCCAGCAGGATCAGGCCAAAGGCAATCGCGCCCGCCTTTCCCGGCGTGCCTTTCCGCAATTTTTCATCGAGTACCAAAGAGGAGGGAGCCGTGTCTGGCAGAGTCGCGGATATCGCCATAAATTACCTGGAAAGTTTGAGGCCTCTGTCGCCTGCTCGGCCAATGGCAAAAGGAATGTTACAGTACGGCGGCATCATCGCCAATCGTCCCGCGCGGCGGCCTGTTCGGCAAATACGCGATCGAAGTCGTCGGATTTTTTGACCAGAATGTCGCCCAGCTCGCGCGGCTGGTGCAGCAGCACGGCCTGTAGCCGCACCAGCTCCAGCATCGCCAGAAACAAACAAACCAACGCCCGCTCGGAATGCGTCGAGTGCAGCAGCCGCCGCAAACTCACGGGACGATCCTCCATCAGTAGCCGCTGCTTCACGTACTGGATCATCTGCGCCACCGTCACGGTCTCGGCGTTCACATCCAGCACCGGCCGCGCGCGCATGCGCTCCAGCACATCGCGAAATACCCGCGCCACATCCAGCGCGTCCGCCGCAATCTCCTGCTCCATCTCCCCGCTCGCCGCCGTATCGCCCGCTTGCTCGCGCAGAAAAGCCTTCATGCCAGGGTTCGACCACGTCGCCTCTTCCACATGCTGCTTCTCTTTCAGCATCTGCGCCGCAGCCTTGAAGCGCTCATGCTCCAGCAACCGCTCCACTAGTTCGCGCCGCGGGTCCTCCGCCTCCCACCCGCCGGTCAGTTCCGCGGGATCGCGCGGCAGCAGCATCTTGCTCTTGATATGGATCAGTAGCGACGCCACATAAATAAACTCGCCCGCCGCATCCACATCCGCTTGCTTCAACTGCTGGCAGTAATCCAGGAACTGCGCAGTGATCAACGCAATCGGTATGTCATAGATATCGATGTTCTGCCTGCGGATCAGGTCCAGCAGCAGGTCCAGGGGCCCGTCGTACACCTGCCCCACCGTCACTGAAAACGGAGACTGCGACGCCTCCTCCGGCGACTGCTTCGCCGAATCCTTGGCATCCGCGCGCTTCTCTTCCGGCGCGGCGGGCGGCGTCAGCACCAGCGGCTCGGCCACCGGCGCGAGTTGCTCGTCGGAATTCATAGCCGAATTATTTTCTTGCTTCATCTATTCCAACCCAACCGCAGCGTACACCTGCTCCATCGTCACCGCGGCACGTGCATTCGCCCGCTGCGCGCCCTCACTCAAAATCCCATCCACCTCAGCCGGATGCTCCTCAAAATACTTGCGCCGCTCCTGGATCGGCTTCAGCTCCGCAACCACCGCATCCGCCACCCATCCCTTGCACTGAATACAACCAATTCCCGCCGTCCGGCAGCCCTCAGCCGCCTGCGCTTGGATCTCAGTCGTCGAAAACACCTTATGCAGATCGAACACCGGGCATACCTCAGGGTTTCCCGGATCGGTCCGTCGCACCCGCGCCGGATCGGTCACCATCGTCTTGAGCTTGGCGCGCACATCCGCTTCCGGATCGCTCAGCAGAATCGTGTTCCCGTAGCTCTTCGACATCTTCCGGCCATCGGTGCCCGGCAGCTTCGGACTCGGCGTCAGCAGCACGTTCGGCTCCGGCAGAATCTCGCGAACATCCATCTCCTGCTCCAGCTCCGCCAGCCGTTCCTTGTCGGACTTCGCATCGGCAGCGCCGCGTTTGCTCCCGTAGAGATGATTGAACCTCCGCGCAATCTCGCGCGTGATCTCTACATGCGCCGCCTGGTCCTGTCCCACTGGCACAAACTCCGCCTGATAGATCAGAATGTCCGCCGACTGCAGCACCGGATACCCCAGGAACCCAATCGTCGCCAGGTCCTTCTCGCGCAACTGCTCCTGCTGGTCTTTGTATGTTGGCACGCGCTCCAGCCAGCTCAACGGCGTAATCATCTCCAGCAGATTGTGCAGCGCAAAGTGGGGCAGCACCTGGCTCTGCCGGAAGATGACCGACCGCTTCGGATCGAGGCCGGCCGCAAGGAAGTCCAGGATCACATCGCGCACATTCTGCTTCAGTCCGCTCGTATCGGCATAATCCGTCGTAAGCGCGTGGAAGTCCGCAATGAAGAAATAGCACTCGTACTTCGCCGTCTCTCCGGAACCAGAACCGTCCGGCAGCACCTCATTCTGCAGCGCCACCCAGTTCTTCAGCGCACCCATATAGTTGCCCAGGTGCAGCCTGCCCGTGGGCCGCATGCCGCTCAACACGCGCTTCGGCGCGACCGTCTTTATCTCTTGGCTCATGCTTTTATCTCTTGTCTCAGCTATTCAGTCTACCGAATCCACCGATATACTTGTCCGCGCATGCGCTCCAGCCTCCGCATCGTCTCCTTCGCAGCCGCCATTGTCGCCGCATCCGCTCCCGCGCAGTCCTACGGCGCGCCCTCGCCCGACTGGACCGAAACCGTCGCTCCCTTCCGCATCGCCGACAACCTCTACTACGTCGGCAGCCGCGGCCTTGCCTCCTACCTCATCACTACGCCGGCCGGAGACATCCTCATCAACTCCAGTCTCACCAACTCGCCCCCGCTCATCCGCCACAGCATCGAGCAGCTCGGCTTCCACATGAGCGACGTCAAGGTCCTCCTCATCAGCCACGCCCACTTCGACCATGACGCGGGCAGCGCGGAGATCATCAAACAAACCCACGCGAAGTACATGGTCATGGACGGCGACGTACCCACCGTCCAGTCCGGCGGCGCCGCCGACTTCGCCTATCCTGACGACCACTACCCGCCCACGCACGTTGACCGCACCCTGCACGACGGCGACAAGGTAACCCTCGGCGGCACAACCCTCACCGCGCATAAAACCGCGGGCCACACTCGCGGCTGCACCACCTGGACGTTTCAGACTACGCTGAACGGCAAATCTGAGAACGTCGTCATCGTCGGCAGTTGGAACGTCAACCCCGGCTTCCGCCTCGTCGACCGTCCCGGCAAACCAGCCTCCTACCCGGGCATCGCCGACGACTACCGCCGTGGCTTCGTCACCCTCGCCGCACTGCCTTGCGACATCTTCCTCGGCGCGCACGGCGACTACTTCCACATGAACGCCAAGCTCGCCCGCATCAAGGCCGGCGCCGGAGAAGAAGTCTGGATCGACCCGGACGGCTACAAAACCACCGTCGCTGAACGCCAGCACGCCTTCGAGCGCGAGCTCGCCCGCCAGCAAGCCGCCCTGCCACCGCCGTAATCTTCACTCGATCGCGAACACCGCATACACCGTCGCTGACTTCGTAATCCTCTCCGGCGAGATCGCGAGCGGGGCAAGGTTCTGCACCTTCGCGCTAAGAGATGCGTTCTCTGTGTTCAGAACAGCACCGCCTAAACCCATCGCCGCGAAAATTCCGCGCGGAGGCGTCTGATTGCTGGCATAGACCAGCGGCCCGAGCTTCACGCCCAGCCCCTCGGCCATCTGCGTTGCTATCTGCCTTGCATGTTCCAGCGCCTTCTTCGCCGCCTCCGCCTCTAGAGCATCATCCTTCTTCAGTTGCCAATCGATGCCGCCGCTGTCGTTTGCGCCAGCAGTAACGGCCACATGCAGTGTTGCCGCTGCTGACTCCGCGGAAACCATGACATGCCAGCTCTGAATGAATGCGAAGCGCAGTCCCTGCGTATAACGCACTTTATCGGCATCGCCCGACGCATCCAAAGGTCCCAGTTGCTGCTGCGAGCTCTCAATGGCCTCTTTCGGAACACCCGCAACCCTCAAGGCATTGATGATTGCATTTGAAGTCTTGCTCGCATCGGCGTAAGTGCCGTCCTGATCTTTGCCGTAGACGTGAAATCCAACCGTCAGCACCGCTGTATCCGCCAGCGCCACCGCCTCATCGGAGGTCGTGATCGCAATCGTCTTGTTCTCTTTGTTGATCTGAATCTGTTGCGCCAGCGTTCCTGCAGGAATTGCGATTGCAACCAAAGTCAGCCAACTGCACCATGCTGTTCTCATCGTCTCCTCCTCAACGGCTCTCATCCCTGCTCAACAGGTCCGCCAGCGTCTCTTTGTGCTTCGGCTTTGCCGCGCGCTTCTCCTTCGGGTCCGGAATCACCCGTTCCGGCGGCACTGGCCCCACTCGCTCCCGTGCGTTGGCCTTCACCGCCTTAACCACGGAGAATGTCTTTTTCTTCGCCTTTGCCATGCCACTCAACCACCAACCACTCTACCAACTGTCAACTGAGAACTGACAACTTCCGCATGACCTATACTTGTCATCGAAGAGGGCCCCGCGCCATCGCTCGCCGCGCCGCCCCGGGGAGGAGTTTTCAACATGGAAGAACGCGCCTTCTTCGACGAACGGCCCGAGCAGCGCACTCATACGCTCACCTGCCCGCACTGCGGCCAGCCCAACGAGTATCCCATCGGCTGGATCGTCCGCCGCAAAAAAGCCCAGCTCCCCCGCGGCGCCGACGAGCGTGACCGCGCCCGCTTCGCCAAAGCCCAAAGCTACATGGTCCGCACCGACGACCTCGTAGGCTGCCGCAACATCCGCTGCCGCAAGCGCTTTGAGATCGCCGGCATCCAGTCCGTCGCCTTCCTCTAGAACCCTGCGCCGGAAGGGCGGGCCTTCTTCAGGCCTGCCGCATGCTCACCAAAGTTTTGTCATCCCGAGCGCAGCGGAGAGCAGCCTGCCCTGAGCGAGGCCGGAGGCCGAGTCGAATGGGTCAGCGCTCCGCGCAGTCGAGGGACCTGCATTTCGCTCTTGATAACGCCCATATGGTTTAATAACCTCAGCACACCGCAGGAGAACCGCGCAATGCCGAACACGATGATCCCCGTTGAAGAGCGCAACCTCACCCCCGAACAGGTGGAGGCGCTCGATCGCCGCCGCCGCCGCGGACAGGTTTGCCTCACGCTCTGCTTCATGTTCATCCTCGTCGGCACGCTCGTCCTCTGCTGGTCCGGCCAGGACGCCACCTACTCGCCCGGCTGGGCGCGCCCCATGCTCTACTGGAACGCCATCCTCTACATCCTGGCGGTCGTCTTCGGCATCGCCGGCGTCAGCCTGCGCCGCGGCACCCACGAATTCCTCAGCTACTAGTCTGCTTTGTCAGGGCATGGCTTTAGCCATGCCATCAGCGAGCCGCATAGACGCGGCTTTATCCGCTGAGGTCATTGCTCGCAAACTGGTTCATGCCTCGTTCTCCACAATGCATTTGCACGCGAATGGCCTCGGCTCGCCTTCCCGTTGGTATTCTTACGTCTGACTTATGAGTCTCAAAGCCAAGATGGAAGCGGTGATCTACGCCTCGGAAGAGCCGGTCACCCTCACGCAGCTGATCGGCCTCCTCGGCGAAGAGGCCCAGGCTGAACTCGATCAGATCGCCGCGGCACAGCAGGCCCTCGCTCTCAGCGAGGAAGCTAGCGAAGCTCCGGAGCCTTCAGCCGCTCCCGCTGAAGAAGAAGCCGCTCCGCCCACCGAACCGGAAGAACCCGTTTCCACCGACGCCGACGCAGCAGCATCCGCCGCGATCAAAGCCGAGAAAGCCCGCGCCGCCAAACTCCGATCTTTCTTCCGCGCTGAGCTCGATTCCCTCATCGCCGAATACACCTCCGCAAACACCGATCGCGGCATCGAAATCCGCGAGGTCGCCGGCGGCTTCCGCTTCGCCACCAAGCCCGAGTACCACGACGCCGTCCGCGGCTTCGTGAAATCGCTCAAGCCGCCGCTCAAGCTCACCCTGCCCGCGCTGGAAACCCTCGCGGTCATCGCCTACAAGCAGCCCGTCACCGCGCCCGAAATCTCTGAGATTCGCGGCGTCGACTCCGGCGGCGTCCTCGCCACACTCATCGCGCGCAAGCTCATCACCACCGCCGGCCGCAAACAGGTCATCGGCCGCCCCATGCTCTACAAAACCAGCAAGGAATTCCTCCTCAAATTCGGCCTCAAAGACCTCAGCGAGCTGCCCAGCATCGAAGAGTTCGAGAAGCTCGCCGGCCAGTTCGCCGAGCAGGAGGACATCTTGATGCCCGAGCACCACGCGCCCGAAACGCCCGAGCAACTCGAGTCCGAACGCGGCACCCATGAGCCGCAGCCCGACGGCATCACCTCCGAAGAAGCCGCCGCCGACAACATCTCCGACCAGACCGGCGACCGCGCTTCCGTAGACGGTCGCATCTCCTCCCTTCCGCCCGACTACGCCGCCGAAGACCAGGCCGACAACCCCAGCGCCCAGGAAGCCGCCGCTCAGCAAAACGAAGGCGTCGAGTAAGACCTCACTTTTTTAAGCCGTCATTCTGGAGCACTACTCCAGAATCTCCGTATCTGCTTTCGGGTGCCCATCCTTCGCGCGCTTTTCTACATGAATCGACCGTCCAAAAGGGACGTCATCCTGAGCGGAGCCGCATGCGTAAGCAGGCGGCGCAGTCGAAGGACCCCGACGCTCTCCACACCCACCGCTGCCGTGGAACCTTTCTAACCGGAACGCCTCCAGCCTGCCTTGTCCAATCAACTCCATTTGCATTCGTTGAATGGCTCTCACGCGCATCCAACCTCAAACAGGAGGCTGCGCCATGCCGGATGCCGAGAACACAATCGACCAGAACGCGGAACGCGACACCGTCTCCACCCCAGAAGGCGACAACGAATTCCCCCCGGATCAGCCAGTTTCGCCTGCGGAGAACATCGTGATCCCGAACGGCAACGCTCCCTCACCCTACAACGAAGACAAGCCCAGCGAAGTCGCCGAGACCGTCGACAAGCTCAGCATCGGTCAGATCCTGGCATAACCGTCGGGGACAATCACGGTTCCTCCCAAAAGGTGCCCCACCCAGGCTTTAGTTCGATGCATTGGTGCCACGATTCTTCACCGCCAGCCAATCAAGTTTTGCACCTGTCATTCTGAGGCGTAGCCGAAGAATCCCCGCATTTGCCTTTCCTGCGACCCTTCACAAAGATGGATTCCGAGCGAGGGTACCGCGCGAACGGGTATCTGCCTCGAGGACAGGTCCGGACTTCGGTCCGGCTATTCCCGCCCACAGAGAACAGCTGGAGCCCTTGGGAACTCCACGAAGCAAGGCGGCAAAACCTGTCAACCCGTTGGCGCTCTCCAATTTCTTCTAACTCACTCTGGCCACACACGATAATTCTTTTCAAAAAGTGGCATTTTAGTTTTGCTCCGCTCGCTACAATAGAAGGATGGGGAGAAAATGATCGCTCTCCAGCTCGTGCCCTGTTTCTCCAATACGGGGCTAAGTAACTCAATCCAGATATTTTGCGAGTAAAGCGCCTGGAATCTATATTTTGCGGATGATCGAGCGGCCTAAATAGAACAATCCAGATAATTTACGCGACAAGATACCCCCAAAAAAATCAGCACCCTGCCTTCCGTCTAAGCCGCAATGCCCTCCTCAATCGCCATCCTCCTCCTGGCCCACGGCACCCCCAACGCTCTCGGCGAGATGGCGGATTACCTCTCGAAAGTCACCGGGGGGCGGCCCCTTCCGGCCGAGGTCGTCGCCGAGCTTCAGCATCGCTACTCCGAAATCGGCCTGCGGAACGAACCTGGTCCAGAGCCGCCGCCGCTCACGAAATGGACCCTCGCGCAGGGTCACTTGCTCCAGACCGCGCTGGAGAAATCCGGCCGCCCGCTGCCCGTCTACATCGCCATGCGCAACTGGCACCCCTTCATCGCGGACGTAGTTGCCCAGATGCGGGCCGATGGGATCACTCGCGTGCTCGCCATCTGCCTCGCTCCGCAGAACTCGCGTACCTCCACCGGCCTCTACCGCCTCGCGCTGATGAATGCCATCGATGCAACCGATGCGCCGAAGATCGAAGTCATCTTCGTCGATGCCTGGCCCGAAGAGCCCGCGCTGATTGAAGCCTTCGCCCAGCGCCTCGCCGAATCCTACCCGCGTGCGTGCGCCGAAGTCGCAGCGAGCGAACCAGGAGATAACGACGAACGGACCACCACGGACCGTGCCCCATTCATCGCGCGTTCTTGCGCGATGAGTGGGATGGAGCCACCGCTGCCCCTGGCGACCGCAGGGAAGGGAACTGCGCTGCCCGTGCTCTTCACCGCGCACTCTGTTCCGGAGCGCACCGTCGCCGCCACCGCCGCGAGCGAAGGAACTCCAGCCCAGCCCGCCGATCCTTACGCCGACCAGGCGCGTCGCACTGCCGGGCTCGTCTTCGCGAGAGCCACGGAGCTGCTCGCAGCGCAGAATCAACCCGACCCGCGGCAATCACTCTTCGCCTTCCAGAGCCAGGGCGTCGCCGGCGGCCCGTGGCTCGGCCCGACCGTCGAGGAAACACTCGCGACACTCGCGAAAGAAGGCCACCGCGGAGTAGTTCTCCAGCCCATCGGATTCGTCTGCGACCACGTCGAGATTCTCTACGACATCGACATCGCCTTCGCCGAAACCGCGCGCTCGCTCAACCTGCGCCTCTTCCGTCCCGAATCCCTCAACGACTCACCACTCCTCACCGCCGCCCTGGTCAGTATCGTGAGCAAACACTTGTCTGCTGAATCTGGCCTTCGCACCTCGAACCTAGTACCTTGAACCTCGTCTTATGCGCCGCGTCGCCATCGTCGGAGGAGGGATCGCAGGCCTCGCCGCCGCGTATGACTTAGCGAAGCTCGCCCGGGACGGCGCGCCGGTCGAAGCCGTTCTCTTCGAGTCCTCGCAGCGCCTCGGCGGCCTGCTCGAAACCGTCCGCGAAGGCGGCTTCACCATCGAGTGCGGCCCCGATGGCTGGGTCAGCGCCAAGCCCTGGGCCCGCGAACTTTGCGCTGAACTCGGCCTCGATTCCGAAGCCGAGCT
>DATNEM010000102.1:0-5970 GCA_035552995.1 Acidobacteriaceae bacterium
GGTTGAGTTCGCGGCCAATCTGGATTGCAGGCAAACGCAGAACGGGGGACGCTGGATGCGTCCCCCGTTCTGCTTTGCCTTTGGGTTGGATTACTTCTTCTTCTTTGCGGTCTTCTTTGCGGCCTTCTTGGCTGCTTTCTTGGTTGCCATTTTGTCTATTCTCCCTATCGATTGAACATCGATGCCACAACGGAAAGTTGCAGCTAACGAAGGTATAGTTTTCCGAAAATTCTGTGTCAAGAAAAATCGTTGGGTTTGAGCACTTTTTTTTGCAACTCCGGATACCCTTCAGAGTCCTCTTCGTGACCTTTCAGGGCCGCGTACTGCGCGGTGTTGAAGAAGAGATGATGTGTTGGCTTGGTGCATGGCTCAGCTGTCATCTGCAACGAAAGGTGCAGACTCATCGATACATCAGCGCTGCGCGCGCGACATGTGTTCAGTGCGCAGCGCTCTCAGGACCGCGCACCGCGCACTCGCATCGCATGACAGGAATGAGACGAGAGGCTGCGCGATGCCGCCTCCAGGGGCGGAGAGAAATTTCCTGGCGAGATTACATCGCTCTGCGCGTCGGCGGCCGGAGCATTCCAGATGTGAACGCTTGAGCACGGAATGCGGAAGTTATTTCGACATGCTCCGACGGAAAGCTCCGCAAAGGCGACGAGCATCAGGCGGATCACGGCAGAGAAGTCCGCAGATCACATTGGAGAGATGGGGCAGGAGAGCTACGCCGCGCGATGGCGGTCCTGCGGCGCCTGGTCCACTGCTTGCGCTGGTTGAGTGGCTAGCGACTCCGCGGCGCGGCGCGACCCAACCCCGTCCAGCGTGTAGCGAGCGTAAAACTTCCGCATGCAGGTGAGACAACGGGCCGGGCGCAGGCCCCAGAAAGAGAGGGCCCAGTCAATTCCCTTGCGGTGCAGTGGGTAGCAGGCTCCGCATCTACAGCTTGGGCACAATTTATTGATTGAGTACAAATTCAAATCCTTAGCCTCGCGACGGCTGGGGTAGGGGCCAGAGCGGTGGCTCGCCCCGACGAAAGCTGTCTTATAGGATGCAAGACTTTGCAGTGTTGGTTTTCTGCGCGACCCACAGTGCCTCCAAGTTCGCCGTGGAGGGCGAGTTACGCGGCATAAAAGCGAGATGTTCAGCCCATCGGCGGTCGCAAAGGGGATGCGGCCTATTCTTTCGCGGCGATGCCGAGGGTCTTCATCTTGCGATAGAGAGTAGAGCGTTCTAGGCCGAGAATCTCGGCCGCGCGGCTGACGTTGCCACCGCATTCGTCGATCTTCTTGAGGATGTAGTCGCGCTCGTAGGCGTCGCGGGCCTCGGTGAGCGAGGAAAAATCTTCACGTCCGGGGCGCGAGCCGTCACGCTGAACGAGCATCGGGAGATGGCGGCGCTCAATGCGCTGTGTCTTGGGATTGAGGATCAGCACCCGTTCGACGAGGTTGCGCAGCTCGCGCACATTGCCCGGCCAGTTGTACTGGCGAAGGCCTTCGAGAGCGTCCGCATGCATTTCGACGTGAGGGCGGCCATACTGCTGCCCGAATTCATGGAGGAATTCCTTGACCAGAAGCGGGATGTCTTCCTTGCGCTCGCGGAGAGGAGGCACAAAGAACGGAATGACGTTGAGGCGGTAGAAAAGGTCCTCGCGGAAGTTGCCGCGCGCGATCTCCTCTTCCAGGTCCTTGTTGGTGGCGGCGATAACCCGGACATCGACGTGGACGGACTGCGTAGCTCCCACGGGCAGGAAGCGCTGCTCGTCGAGCGCGCGGAGGACGCGGGCCTGTGTCTTGAGGCTCATGTCCCCGACTTCGTCGAGAAAGAGGGTGCCGCCGTCGGCGCGTTCGAAGGTGCCGCGCTTCTCTTGCGCGGCTCCGGTGCTGCCTGCGGGAGTTGCGCCACGCCGATAGCCGAAGAGCTCGGTCTCGATGTGGTCCTCCGGGATGGCTGCGCAGTTCAGTTCGACGAAGACGCGGTCATGGCGCTGGCTTTGCGCGTGCATGGCGCGGCCGATCAGTTCCTTGCCGGTGCCGGACTCGCCGAAGATGAGTACGCGACCGTTGGTGGGGGCCATGAGTTTGATCTGCTGGCGCAGCGCCTTGATGGCGACGCTCTCGCCGGTGATGCCGGCCTGGCGGCTGAGCTGGCGAGCGAACTCACGATTGTCTTCGCGCAGCCGCCTGGCCTCGATGGCGTTCTTGAGCACAATCAGCGTGCGGTCCAGCGAGAGCGGCTTCTCGAGGAAGTCATACGCGCCAAGCTTGGTGGCGCGGACAGCGGCCTCGATGGTTCCGTGGCCGCTGATCATGATGACCTCGGGCAGATGCTCGGGATCCAGCCGGCGGATGTCCGCAAGGGTGTCGAGGCCGTCGCGGTCGGGGAGCCAGATGTCGAGCAGCACGGCGTCGTAGGTGGCGTCGGCGAGCAGGGTGAGGGCTTCGGCCGTCGTTCCCGCCGACGTGACGAGATAGCCTTCTTCCTTCAGAATACTCTCGAGCGACTCGCGGATTTCGGCTTCGTCATCGACGATGAGGACGTGATTCATGAGGGAAGGTGCAGGTACTAGGTTCAAGGTACTAGGTTAAGACGGCGCGGGCTGGTTCACCTGCTTGCTCTGCAGCGGCCGGCTCCGAGTCCGTGGCTGAGGCTGGGCGTAGCTCGATGATGAAACGTGCGCCGGCGGGCAGGTTCCTTTCGGCGCGGATCGTGCCCTGATGTTCCTGGACGATCTTGGCGGCGATGGCCAGCCCCAGACCCGTGCCGCGCTGCTTGGTAGAGAAGTACGGCAGGAAGAGGCGCTCGCGCATGTCGTCGGTGAGACCGGGGCCTGTGTCGGATATCGTGAGCTCGACCATGCCACTGGGCAGCAGCGCGGTGGCGATGTGCAGTTCGCGCAGCAGTGACTGCTGCATGGCTTCCGCGGCGTTGTCGATGAGGTTGCCAAGGGCCCGCTTGAGGGCTTCGGGGTCGGCGAGGACGAGTGGCAGGCTGGGCGCGAAATCGCGCACCAGACGGATGGATTGCAGCCGGCCGGCGAAGATGGCAAGGGAGTTTTCGACGATGGTGTTGAGGTCCGCGGGACGGGGTTGCGCCATCGGGAACTCGGCGAGCGCCGAGAACTGGTCGACCAGCGCGCGCATGGTATCGACCGAGGCGGTGATGACCTCGCTGGACTTGCGGATGGTGGCAATGGAGGGCGACTCGATATGAGCGGACTCGAGCGTTGCGCCGAGGCGCCCGATGTGGCGATGGATCTGCTCCGCCGAGAGCGCGATAGGCGTGAGCGGGTTCTTGATCTCATGCGCGACGCGCCGCGCGACCTCCTTCCATGCGGACTGCTTCTGCGCGCGCAGCAGCTCGGTGGCATTTTCGAGGACCAGAACATACCCGTGGTGGGTACGTTGGGTCTCGAGCAGCGCGACGGTGGCGAGCACGTACATGGTTGCGCCTGCGCTGCCGTTGCGCGTGATCTTCATCTCCATTTCTCCGGAAGCAGAGCCCATGCGATGGCTGCGGCGAATCAGGTGGTCAAGTTGGTCGAGGCCATCGGGCGGGAAGATGCTTTCAATCGACGCGCCAAGGAAAGGTGTCTGCCCGCCGGGGTCGAGCATCTCTGTGATCGCGCGATTGGCCAGGACGATGCAGCGGTTCGCATCGAGCGTCGCAACGCCGTTAGGGATCGTTTCCAGCATGGTCTCCAACTCGCGGCGGCGGGCTTCTACGGTCGCGTTGACGGCGGAGAGCTGGGCGGTGGAGGTTTCCACGGCGCGGCGGCTGTCTTCAAGATCAGCGGCCATGGTGTTGAAGCTGCGCACCAGTTCACCAAGTTCTTCGGTGGCGCTCTCCGCGACACGGTGGGAATAATTGCCTCCAGCGATGGCCTGCATGGCGTCGGCGAGGGATTCCACGGGCTTTGTAACCTGCTTGGCGAGATGCAGCGCGAGCCAGCAACAGGCGAATAGCGCGAGGCTGGTCATCATCAGCAAAAGAGACAGGTAAAGGCTGCGCACTTGCCGGCGCTGCCGATAGGCGTTCCAGTAGCCATCGATGGCGCTTTGAAAGCGGGTGACGGTGCCGGGCATGCCGTAGGGCACGGGCAGGCCGACCACAACGGTGCCGCCCTGCTTTAGAGCTGCGACGCCCAGGGCGTAGTCGGCATCGCCGAGGGAGAAGATGGGAAGATCCGTGCGCTGGACGGCGGCGAGGATGGTGGCATCTATGTCACCGGAACTGTGGTGCGGCTCCGATGCGTGGTTGGCGGGGGCGGCAGCTTCGCCGGGGTTCGACGGCGGTGGGAGCCACGGCTTCACCTGCGCCGTTGCACCGTTGCCTGGCGGTATGTGATACGCGGCAACGGAATGCCCTTCGCTGTAGACGACGGCGAAGCCATTCTGCAATGTGATCTCATGCTGGGCGAGAACGGCTTCCGTTTGTTTGTTCGCTCTGGCGACACTCTCGTTCGACGGCACTGCGGTTGCCTGCGTATTGGCCGGCAGAGATGCTGCGATGGATTCTGCCTCGACGCGCGCATTGGATGAGGTGTATTGGTCCAGCTCAAGAGCAAGTTGCCGGGCATCGGTGCGCATCTCGTCGGGATCCTGGGAGAACCAACGGTCGACGGCGCGGTTCATCAGGCCGTAGCTGAAGAGGAACATGAAGACCAGCGGTATCACCGAGACGATCACGGCGCCCCACAACATGCGCGTCCGGAGACGCGTGCCCATTACGCTTGCGCGCTGGTCCGCGTAGAGCTTGAGTACGTTGCGGAGCAGGAGCACAAGCACGGCGACGAAGAGGACAAAAAAGACGGCGGAGAGGCCGCCGAACACGACCATTTCGCCGTTTGTGGCCGGGTTCAGGAAATTCAGCTTAAACGCATTGAGGGCGCCGAAAGCAGCCAGGAGCAGAATCACCACCACTACCTGCACCGTGATGATGACGATCTTCCTGCGGCCTTCGCTGGCGGGCATCGGCGTGAACCTCCGTGAGGGTGAGACTGATTATAGGCGGGGCAGTTTGTAAGCGGGCCGGCCACGGATGGGAACCCATGCCCCGTTGGCCACGCAATCGTCGCCCCGCGTTGTGGCTTGCGGGCAGCGCCCGAAAGGCGTGCGGCGTGCGGTCATTTATCATCGACTGAAGCGGAAGAGTGGCCGAGTGGTTGATGGCTCCGGTCTTGAAAACCGGCATACCCGAAAGGGTATCGGGGGTTCGAATCCCTCCTCTTCCGCCATACAGTCTCAGGATTCGAACTTCTCTACATCCATTTACACAAAACCCAGCAAGAATGGGCCGAAAACTAGATCCTGACTAGAAAAAAGGTACTTCGGAGAATTTGCCAACCGGCAGATTTTCCATTTTCGAGCGCTCCGATTCTCTACGAGCGGTTCGCTTAGGGAACCGGAGTCGGCTGCAATTCCGCAGTTCCAGGCCGCGCTTTACCCTCTGATTGCGAGTAACATTCTCGATGATGAGGAGACAAGCAAAGAGCCCTGTGCAGCGCAGTGGATGTAGGTTCCCTCGGCTGACGACAGGCGTCCTGGTCAAGTGCATGTTTCATGGCTTCCCAATCAAATGGCCTAACCATTTCATCTCAGTTGATTGCGGCGCTGCCATTGGCGGGATGTGGCGACATTTCGTTCCCTGTTCGGGATTTCGATGTGTATACTTCCTGCGATTCGGTGACTCTACCGAAACAGGCCAGTAAAAACAGATTGAAAAACGAGGCGCACCACAATGAAGAGATCATTTGCCGCCGCTGTACTCGCCTGCTCCGTTACGACGATAGCGCAGCTGACAATTGCACAGAACCCGCTGCCGCCTGCGAGCAAAGCTCCGCTCTATAACACTGCGAAGGCGAAACTCCTCAGTGGGCAGCAGGTCTTCAGCTTCACGCAGTCGAAGATGGATATAGAGGGGTATTGCGAGACGGCAAAACACTACGACTTCACGTGGTTCGAGATGCAGCAC
>DATNEM010000103.1:0-9257 GCA_035552995.1 Acidobacteriaceae bacterium
AGGCACACTCGGCGGCGACAGCGACCATAGCTCGCTGGCTGCGATGCCAATCGATCTGCATGGTAGCTGGCAGGATGCGCAACTCGGCGGACTGACCAGCCTCATTCTGGGCCGCGACGCCGGCCTGCGCGGCGATCTCGCTGCCAGTGCTGCAATCCTCGGCACGATCGGCAGCAACAGTATCGCTGCGTCCCTCAGCGTCAATAACGCGCGTCGCGCAGACTTTGTTCCGCCACACTCGCTCTCGCTCTCCGTTGGATGTCGCGCCACTTCGGAGAACAGCTTTCACACCTTCGGATCCATCCAATGCCGCCTGCCTCCAGCCAGCACGTCCTCGCCGGCGATGCTCGCGCTCGCAGGCTCCGTATCGGACGTGCGTCAACCGAAGCTTTCCTCGATCCGCCTCGATGTCCTCGCGCTGCGGTCGCAGACACTGATTGACTGGCTTGGCGTTGCGACTCCGCATCCGCCGACAGCGTTCGCCGGCAAAGGTACGCTGAGCGGCGCGCTGGAATGGGGAACGCACGCATCGCCCAGCGAATCTTCCGCGCACGTCCGCGGTCAAACCGCGGCGAACTCTCCTTCGCCATCGCCATATTGGACCGGCGAACTCAAGCTCTCGGGCGAACGGCTCATCCTCCCCGCACTCGGCGCTGACGGCGCTCCGCTCGACGATGTGATCCTGCACTCCACAACGCCCGCCGCTCTTCCAACAAGCTCGCGTCGCGCTCCCATTGTGCAGAACCCCGCGCCGTCCGCGCTGGACGCTTTTGATCTGCTTCCCGTATCCCTTCCGCTAGGGGGTGAGCGTCCAGCCACGCTCACTGGCCATGTCGACGACTCCGGCTATTCGCTGCATCTCGCCGGGTCAGCGGTACTGGAGCAACTCATCGCCCTCGGTCAGGCCGTGCCGCAGTTCGGAGATGGACTGAAGAAGATGCTGGCGCCCGAAGACGTGGAAGCCTCGCATCCCGCATCGCAATCCGATATACCGCACCCAGGTCCCACGGAAGCCACCGAACCGGCACCGCCGGTTTCCGTTGATCTCACCGTCAATCGCGCGTGGGGCCAGATGCAGATCTGGAGCCAGGGGGAACCTGCGGTGGCCACGCCGCCGCGCCGCCACGGACGCTAAAGCATCCGCTCATCGCGTCACTAGAAATAGTGTCACGGCTTCTCTATCGTCCTTCGCGCAGCCGGGCCGCCAGGCGCTCCGGTAGACGCGCCATCAGGATTCGCCCCTGCGCTTTCGCCACGTCATATGGCACGCGATGGTAAGTGACGGTGCAGGCATCGCTGTCGTAGATCGCAAAAGCGGCTCGCCAGTCGTAGTCGCGCGGCTGTCCTATTGATCCCGGATTCACGAGCTGCCGCGTCTTCGGAAGAATCTCCATCGTCCACATCGCGTGGCCCTGCCGTTCCACATAACGCGGACGCAGTTCGTGCCACTCATGCTCGCGCTGCCAGAAGCCACCCTGGATGTGTGTGTGACCAACAAATGTCACCGCCGTCGCCATCTGCTGCAGCGGGGCCCACGCATCGCGCATGCTAACGATGTACTGGTCCTCATCCAGCGGCGAACCGTGCGCCAACGTCACACGCACCTCGCCGCATCCGGTCGCTATGGGCTCAGGCTCAATCGGTCCCTGGGGCAGGGAACGCAGCCATATCAAGTTGTCGTCCGTCAGTTGTTCGAGCGTCCACGCCGCAGCCAGCCGCGCAGTGGGATTGAAGTTCACCGCGGAGCTGATTCCGGAACATACACGGTCATGGTTGCCGCGGACGGTCAGTCCAGCCAGCGGCCGGACTGCATCCAGCACCTCGTTCGGGCTGGCGCCGTAACCCACCGTATCGCCGAGGTCCCACACCACATCCCACATGCCTGCGGCGGCATCCAGGACGGCTTCCAGCGCCTCAAGATTGGCATGGATATCGGAGAGAATGAGAGCGCGCATAGGGCAGGATCGGAGTTGTAGCTCAGCTGTGACGAACGAATTTCTAAGTCTAGCCGAACCGACATCATGGTCGAAGCAGTATCGAGTGCAGATTGATATACAATGATAAAGTATATCAAGGAGGTGGTCTTGCAGGTTTCAAAGTGGGGAAACAGTCTTGCCGTTCGCCTGCCGAGCACCGTCGTCAAGGCGCTTGACCTCAAAGATGGCGACGAGATTGAAGTGCGCATTGCGGGCGACCGCGAGTTCGTGATCGAGCGTGACGACAGCCAACAGCGCGCTCTGGAACGATTGCGGCGTCTCCGCCGTCCGCTTCCCGCCGGCTTCAAGTTCAGCCGGATAGAGGCCAATGAGCGATAGTCCGCGAAAGCCCTTCTTCGACACGAACATCCTCATCTATGCGGTTTCGCAGAACGATTTCCGTGCCGAGATTGCGCTAGAACTGCTCTCCCGCGGCGGCATGATTAGCGTTCAGGTGCTCAACGAATTCGCGGCTACGGCCAGTCGCAAGCTGGATATGTCATGGGGAGAAATAGCCGATGCACTGGGCGCATTCCGCGCTCTGTCCAAGCCTGTACTGCCCCTTACTGTCGAGCTGCATGAGGCAGCCCTGGAAGTTGCTGCGAGGTATGGCTATCACATCTACGATGCTCTGATGGTTGCTGCTGCCATCGAAGCCGGCTGCGATGTGGTCTTCTCCGAGGATATGCAAGACAGGCAACGCATAGGCAAGCTCACCATTCGCAATCCATTTGCAAGGCACCGCAGGAACTAAGCCGGCGCCGCGAGTGGTCGTCTCCGGTCGGTTTGCATGGTTGGCGCGGAGGCCAGCAGTTTCCGCGTGTACTCGTGCTGAGGGTGGGCGAAGAGCTCGTGCGCGTGGGCGTATTCCACGATCTCGCCGTGCCGCATGACGGCGATGCGATCACCCGGCTGCTCGCACGCTTGCGCGACCACGGCCAGATCGTGCGAGATGAAGAGCATGGTAAGCCCATGGGTCATGCGCAGCCGCCGCAGCAGTTCCAGCACCTGCGCCTGCACTGTCACGTCCAGCGCAGTCGTCGGTTCGTCGGCGATCAGCAGCCGTGGCCGGTTCACCAGCGCCATTGCGATCATGATGCGCTGCCGCTGGCCTCCGGAGAACTGGTGCGGATAGTCCCGCAGGCGCCGCTCGGGCTCCGGCAGTGCCACCTCACGCATGGCATCGAGGACCCGTTCGCGCACCGCGGCACGGCTGAGCTCAGGGTGGTGCGCGCGTACCGCTTCGGCGATCTGCTGACCGACGCGCATCACCGGATTCAGGGCGGTCATGGGCTCCTGGAAGATCATGGCGATCTCCTGGCCCCGGCGTGCTCGCATCGCGCGCTCCGGCAGGGAAAGCAGGTCGACCGCCTCGCGCCTCGGGTTCGGACCGGCCGTATCCTGCGCGAGCCAGATCCTGCCGCTGACCCGCGCCTCCGGCGGCAGCAGGCGCAGGATGGCCAGCGAAGTAACGGATTTTCCAGAGCCTGACTCGCCCACCAGACCCAGCGCGCCTCCCGCGGGAATCTCGAACGAGATGCCGCGAACGGCTTCCTGGCCGCCAAAAGCGATGGTCAGGTTTTCGACGCGCAGCAGCGGCTGGGCCCTCTCCGGCCCGCGCTCCTGCTCTGTTCCCGTTAGACTCTCGCTCACCAGCCTGATGGTAGAGCAGAATGGCCCGGTGCGCGCACTTTGGAGCGGTCAGGGATACTCTGGAGTAAGCCCGCAAGCGGCTCTGGCACGTCTAAACCTGCGTATGCTCTCGGATTCCTCCACCCCGACTTCTCTCACCGCCGCAGCGCATATACGTGCCGCGGTCGTTTGTGCTGGTGCTTTATTTAGTTTCTTTCCCGGGCTGCTGGCGCAGGTGCACAAGGTCAGCAAGCCGCAGAAGGTGGTGCGCGCGGTCGGCGTGTATGAGTGGACCGGCGACCTGGCCAAACCTGCCGGCAGCCGGCTGATTCCGGTTTCGCTGTTCATCGACGGCCGATTCCAGGATGCCGATATTTACGAGTCGAATCCCATCCCCTTCGCGCTGGACACAGGGAACGTCTACGAGCTGCAGAAGGCAGGCATTGGGCAGGGAACGCTGGAACTGGCCTTCTCGCGCAAGCTGATCCCAACGCCCAATGCGTACAGCACGTGGGACGACGGCTGGTTCGGTTACGGCAAGTTCGCGCCGCCGGCGGCGCCGAAGAAGTCGAACCTGAAGCCGGTGACAACGTTGGCCAAGATTAACGGGATCGACGACGAGAACGACGATAAACCGCACTTCTCGGCGCGGTCCGCTACGCCTGGAACCGGCGGCTCGGCGGCGCCGCTGCCCGGCTCGAAGCCGGTAGCAGACAGCGTGCCCGCAGATGATCCGGACCGGCCGAAGCTGCATCATGGCTCCGACGATAAGACGGCCGCGAGCGATGTTCCGGACGATCCGGACCGCCCCAAGCTACGGAAGCCGGCTGCCGCGGCTCCGGCAGCATCGCCGCAGGCGGCTTCTGTGAACAATGAACGAGTCCAGGCGCTGGGTTCGCCGATGACCGATGCGAACCGGCCGGAACTGCACCGCGGCAAGCCGGTGAGCGCGATGCGCGATGAGGACTTGCCCAAGCTCGTCGGGCTGCCTGCCGACAAGGACCTGCAGCAGATGGTTGCGGTCTCGGATGCAGAGGACCGGCCGCAGCACGACTTCTCGCGAGCGTTCGACGATGAGACCGAGCGGGCGAAGATCCTGGGCAAGATGGAGGATGCTGCACGGGCCGCGCTCGCGGCCTATGAGAAGGCGAATGGAGTTGGGCCGAATGCTGCGCCCACGCCGCCTGTGACGAAACGGACGGCTTCGACCGCGGCTGCGCATCGCACTGTCGCGAAGAAGAAGGCAGCGCCGCCTCCGCCGGAGACTTTGCTCGATGAGAAGCTGACAGGCTACACGTTGAGCTATGGCGGCGCCCCAACCTTCGTCTACTCCGCGCATACGGATGGTGCGGGATCGCCGGAGCGGTTCGTGACGATTGTGGGGCAGAACAACGTGCAGGGCGAGCCGGAGATCGCGCTGAAGAGCGTGACGGACGCCACGCACCTGGACCGCACGCCACGCATGAAGCTGGTGGACGCTGTGGATGCGGACGCCTCCAATCGGGCGAGCCTGCTATTTGAGCTTCGCGCGCAGAATACACGACAGTTTGCGCTTTACCGTGTGCTGGGCGGGCGAGCCGACCAGCTCTTTCTTACCGGGTCTACTGAGTGACCCCCCCAATACTTTTTCTCTAAGGTATCCAATTCATTGGACTTAGATATCAGGGGTATCGAGGGTATCGATAGGTATCCTGCAAACAGAAATGAAAAAGCCCGGCGGGGATCGCCGGGCCTTCTTATTTGACTGATCTATATCCATTATAGCGAGTGGGGCATAACTGTTCTGCCACTTTTTCAAAAGAATTATCGGTAATAACATACTTGACTGAGTAGGAGCCGATTATGCAGAATCAGAGGGCCGTGACAGGGCAGCACTTAAACGCCGTGCACTTGAATGTCTTGCCATCGCATGGCGAACTTTTGGAAGTCATCGCTGGAGCGCAAACGTCGCTGAGGGGGCCAGACTGCGCTGGGATCGACGAACGGCCAGAATGGCATGGCAACGTGTTCAAACCTTCCGGTAGAGGTCAGCGTCGCGTCGCCGGATTGATGAACCGAGAGCACTTGAACCGCGAGATGCCCGAACGCGAAGGTGCACGTATTCAAATGCATGTAGTGGCCAGCGGGGGTTTTTCCCTCGTGGTAAACGGACCTCCCCATGACGTTGCTCCTGTTTCCATCGAACGCGGCTAGCCACATTTGCGAGAAATTCGGGATAAAGAGACTCTTTCGGAAGGCATGCCGAAAACGAACCGGGAAGAATGCTTGTTCGCGGCGGGTGTGGTCGAGAATGACGGCTTTCAAAAAGCAAAAACGTGCAATCAGCGTCGCGATTTGTGGAGTGATCGCTAATACGCTCTGGCCGGTAATCATGGGGGATAGTAGGTGTTTTGCTGCGCCCTCAATGTCGCTCATCCATCCGCTGTTGCATTCTTTGCAGACGACCTTGGCCTTGAAGTCCAGCGGCCCCATGTCAAACTGCCGCGTCTCACCCTCGGTCGTTCCGAACCATGCTTTTCCGGGTCCGGTGAATAAATCGCGGAGCCATTGGCTCGTGATGTGTTCGGCGGTTAGCTTTCCGGTGTGATCGCAGAATGCGCATTCTGGCATCTTTTACCTACTCTGATCGGTGTATGCTTCCAGCATGAAGAGTGATCCAAAAGCGCGGCGCACCCATAGTAAGCGATGGACTGACCCTGTAAAGGGCCAACCTGCCAGCAAGGAAACGATGGCAACCAGGGGAGACTTTGCCGAGTTCACGGAGAACATGCGGCGGCTTATGAGGGTAAAGCCCGAATCGAAGCCCTCCGCTTCCCGCGTCCGGGCTTCTTCTTAGCAGTAACTTTGCCGAGCGGTGAGTTCGGCGTAGGTGAGACGCTTCCCGACGATCTGGGACATGATCTGAATGAATCGTCCCGCGTCGTTGCAATCGTCACGATGATTGAATCTGAAAACCTGTTCTGCGACATACGAGTTTAGGTGCGCCGCATCTACTGAAACATACGTCCCCGACAATCCACGCTTGAGCAATGCCCAGAAATTTTCAATCCCATTTGTGTGGATGTGATCCTGCACGTAATTCGTCGCGTGTTCGATCACTTCGTGCATGTGATCGTTCTCTTTGGCTAGGTAGGTATAGTTGTAAAACTCATCCGTAATGATGTGTGAACCGCGCTCTACATTGGCTTCGAGCATCGGGCGCATGGATGGCAGCTTGCGGTCTGCGATCACTCCAGCGCGGACTTTGCCACCACGCTCTAGCATTCCCATGACAATGGTTTTGTTATCGCCATACTTCTTTGGCTGCTTGTTGCGGTGCATATTCTTGGGCTTGCCGCCGATAAATGTCTCGTCCAGTTCTACCGGGCCATTGCCGCCGATCTTTAGGCCAGTTTCGGTCATAGCCTCGCGCACGCGATGTAGGACGTGCCACGCGGCCTTTTGCGTGATGCCGACGGCGCGTGCGAGTTCATAGGACGAGATGCCGTTTTTGCAGTTTGTCAGCAGCCACACAGCCGGGAGCCACTTGTCCAGACCGATGGGGGAATCCTCAAAAATCGTCCCAACTTTGAGCGAAAATTTGCGCTTGGGATGCTTGGTATTGCAGTTGTACAGATTCGCATTTTCCATGAACGTTACGTTCTCCGAGCCACAATGAGGGCAGCGAACTTTGCCATCCTCCCAGCGGGTTAGAACCATGAATTCTCGGCAGTTCTTGGGGTCTGCGAAGTAGCGAATGGCTTGGACGAGGGTCTGAGGGACTTGCATGAACGTAATATACCCGTTTGAGTCTGCTCAGTCAAGTATATTGTTACCGAATTATCCGCAGTGGATGGAGCATGTTGCGTGAGAATTTGGCGGCCAGGCCTCTTGACACCGAATCAGCAGCGGGTGGAGCAGGTTCGATCCAACGTGGAGATTCTGTAGACCCGCTATGCGCGCTCCAGAATGACGTTCCATGGGAAAGATGTGCCTGGCTTTCGTGCTCAGGGACGGGTTGCAGGCGGAGGAGCGGCTGCGCCTGGCGCACCGCCGTTGCCGGGCTGGCGTGGCGCCGGGACAAATGCGGGCGGCTGCTTCTCGCCGCGGTGGCAGGTGCCGCAGGTGACGGTTGCGGGAGCTTCGCCGGCTGGTTTGCCCGGGACGGAGAGTTGGGCAAGGTATTTGGTGTTGATGTCCTGGGCCATGCGGATCATGCCCCGCGCGGTGTCCTTCATGGGGTTCGCGTCGGAGGCAAAGTCATTGCGATGGGTCTCTGGGTTCTGAGCGTGACAAAACTCACATTGCACACCAAGCGCCTGCTCAAATCCTCGCATCGTCTGGATGATGTTTGTATCCGGGGAGAGGACTTTGAGATTCTTGGGGGCGAACGCAGCGCGCTGGCCTCCCGGCCCTCCTTGTCCTCCTGGTGGCGGGCCTCCGGCGGGCGGTTGGGCGAGCAGAAGGGCAGGGGCGCTCACGCAGAGCGCGGCAGTCAGGGATAGTGTTCGCAGTCGCATCTGGAAACCTCGCTAAAGATGTACGTAACATGTCTACGAAGGTAGGGGCGGAAATGTCAAGTTTTCTAGCTGGGTGCTGGGTGTTGGGACCATGGGAAGAACAAACTGCAGGTCCTTCGACTTCGGCGCGTGCTGATGCACGCACCTCCGCTCAGGATGACAGTTTCATATTGGGCAATTACGGCGTAAACGCGTGCCCTGAGCGATGAGAGAGGCAACCCACTCTTTCGCGATGAGAACGGAAAAGGATGGGCCACCCGCCGATGGGAACAAACTGCAGGTCCTTCGACTGCGGTGCGTGCTGATGCACGCATCTCCGCTCAGGATGACAGTTTCATATTGGCTTTGCCGAAGGCGTCTCAATCGGCGATTCCAACTTCGGGCACGTCGATGCCGAGGGCCGTGGCGAGGGAGTGCTGGTGGTCCTGCTCGTCGAGGAGGATCTCGCGGATGTGCTCGGCGGTGGCAAATTCGCCGAGTTCCTCACATTGCTTGATGCGGCGGCGGTATTGGCGGATGGTCTCGTTCTCGTTGTCGAGGTCGAAGCGGAGCATGTCCTCCGGCTTTTCGGAGGTCTTGACGGGCTTGGGCGTGACGGAGGGCATGCCGTTGAAGTAGTCCACCTGATCGGCGATGATGAGCGCGTGGTTCAGCTCCTCGGCGGCGTGCTTCTTCAGTTCGTCGGCGATGTTCATGTAGGCGGCGCCCTTAAGAACATTGGAGTAGTTCACGTACGCGATGATGGCCTGGTACTCGCGGGAGAGGTCTTCGTTCAGCAGCTTTACCAACTGCTCGCGCGTGATGGAACCGGGGGCGTTCTTTTCATTCTTGGTGGTCATTCGTCATTTCTCCATGGAAAGTCCCGTTGGAAGCACGGGGATAGGGTGTCCCCACGCTGAGATGCGAAATGGGGGTCTGGCGGATTCTTGGCCAGCATTTTGAGCGACTTCAGGTGAGATAGAAGGTTTCCAAGGCCGCGAAGGGCCGGAAAAAGTCCGTAAGTCACAGAAAATCATTTTGCGTCTGGACGACTCTTGTTATTTACTGATAATGCCCCCATGTCCTTTGCTGATTCGTTATTTGGAAGACCCCTTGCCACCAGTGAGGAACGTGCCGAGCACATCGGAGTAGCAGCCGGCATTCCCATTTT
>DATNEM010000104.1:0-12058 GCA_035552995.1 Acidobacteriaceae bacterium
GGAAAACGTCGACGAAGGCCAGCTCACCCGCACCGAGGCCATCATCAACTCCATGACCGCCCGCGAGCGCGTCGACCACGAGATCATCAACGGCTCCCGCCGCAAACGCATCGCCGCCGGCTCCGGCACCTCCGTGCAGGACGTCAACAACCTCCTCCGCCAGTACGCCCAGATGCGCAAAATGTTCAAGACCATGGGCTCCGGCGGCGGCATGAAGGCCCAGCAGCGCATGATGAGCCAAATGCAAGGCCGCCAAAAGTTCGGCAGGTAATACTAGGCGTACAATAAGCGAAATAGGCATTTCAATGTACTAAGTGAAAAGGAAGGTATCGCCTTGTCTACGCTGGCGAAAGCTGCTATCCACGCTCGAGTACTTTTGGCAACAGGCGCTATTGCCCTCTTGCTTATCGTACCGACCGGGCTATCAAGCGGACAGACGCCCGCAACGCAGCTCACTGTCACGCAAGTGACCGTGACGGCGGGAGACACTATCACGGGATCAATCACTCTTGACCAACCCGTCGCTTGTGACACTCAAGTCGGAGTTGTATTCGATCCTATAAATGGAGGGCCAGCTTTCTCGATATATTCGCAAGTCACAAAGGGGCAAGAGGCCATCAGCCTCAAGGGCCAAGTGCCATTTGATCAGTCACCGGGTGAATACAGATCGACCCGAGGTTATGTATCACCTTGTCCCAACTATTCGCAACTCAAGAATGTCCAAGTACCTTTGCGAGTCGTAAATGTACGACCGTATCAGGACACGAACATCCCTCCAACGAAGGCCGAACTGCAATTGTCTCCAACGCAACAGCAGTTCCTCGACACAAAGGCTGAGGAGCTAGACCACCTCGACGCACAACTGACCACAAAAATAGAAGGTCAATCGTCGGACAGCGTTGCTTTGCGAGACACGCTGATACAGACAGTTGAAGCTGCTGAAGCAGCTTTGAATTTGACAGCCCAACAGTATCGTACGCAAATTCTCAAACCGAACGAGCCACTACCGGACTTCTTTGCAGACTTTCAACGGCAGTATGAGGTTCTGAAGATCGACCTACGCGCACCAATTCCAGGCACGAGTGCGATGAATGGCATGGTCGCACAGCTTCTCTATGTACAACTCCAGAGAAGAGCACAGAAGCCAGATGTCACCCACTCAGGGGGTGATCTGACATATCCGCCAGCCGCGGTGAGCGTCAGGAAGACCATGCACGACAACGAAGCGGCCTATAAGTATGTTGCCAAATCGGGTCGAGTTACATTCGACGCCAGGTTGAGCAGCGTTCCGACGGGCGCGTATGTGCGGTACAAGAAGCTCATCGACAATGACTTTAAGGACTATTCCGCGCCAACCGATGTGCCTAAAGTTACGCTGGAGCTAGCAACATGGATTTTTGAGTTTCGTAAAGACGGCTGTGGTGAAAAGCCAATTATTCGAAGAATCGATCCGTACGATGATGCCAATCCAGACATCTCAGTCGAGTTCTCACAATGCAAGCAAAGATAGGTGCGTGGGCAGCAAGATGGATAGCGCGTCCAGTTTTAGCCCTGACGCCATTGACCGGCTATCTGCCTCTTGCCTCGTCAGGCAAGTTAGGCGCATCCAGGTTCCTATGGCCGCCCATTGGGAGTGCGGTCGTGTATGCAGCAGGTATCGCGGCTGCGCTCGTTGTCGCTATTGGGAAGCTGCCACTCGTCTTTAGGCCTAAATCGAAAGCTTGGTTTGTCGGCGGCTTGGTCACAACGCTCATCGCGCTCGGTTTCTATGCGTCTCTTTTACTGACATATGTCAAAGGAGTGGATACTCCATACAATGGAACGCAATACCGAGCCGTAGGGAAGATCAGGACACCAACAGCCGAGCGGTGTCCTGAACACACATCTGACGAAGACCTGCTGAAGTGCGGAGGATTAGAGGATGCATCCATCGAAACGCTTTGGACGGCATCATCAGTACGGCAGGTGCGCCTTGAGCTCTTTATCTCGTATGTTCTCCTGCTTGGGTCGCTCAACGTCCTGATCGAAAGCTCGCCACAACGCCGAAGCTCTACCAAAAAGTAATATCCGATGGCGGGTGGCCCACATCCCAACTCACCACAAATCTGGGTGCCCCACATCTCGATCCTGAGATGTGGGTTCGCAGGACCCTCGGGTGGCCCGTTCATCCCGCTACGCGTGCATGAGTGGGGAACTGAACGTCTCTGCTGGTACTCTTGTCTGCACTCCCCTGAAGGCCATGCCAGACACCACTCCGATTCCGGAAGAGCAGCCGCGCGCTGATGCGCCTGCACACGCCGAGTCGACTCCTGACTCGCAGCCGTCCGACCCGCCCCCTACTGCCCAACCTGAAACTCCGGAACTGCCCGCAACCCCAGAGCTGCCACAGGAGCACGTCCCTATGCTTGAGGTCCACCCGCCGCACGAGGCCGTCCACAGTTGGAAAGACGCCTTCATTCACATCGGAATCATCGTCGCCGGACTGCTGATCGCCGTCGGTCTCGACCAGGCGGTCGAGTTCATCCACCATCGCTATCAGATCGCCGAGACGCGCCAGGCCCTCCGCATTGAGCGCCGCGTCAATATCAACCACTTCGCCATGCAGACCGAGGAGTTCTATCGCTTTGTCCCCAAACTTCAAAACGATCTGGCTATCTACCAGTTCCTAAAGGCGCATCCGCATGCGCCCCCGGAGCAGTGGCCGGGAAAGATTTCGGGCTATCACATGATGTCCCGTTACACCGACGCAGCATGGCGGACCGCCCAGCAGGACAACGTTCTGGTGTTGATGCCGGACCGCGAGGTGCAGGACGACGACCAGCTTTACCGGCTCCTCGCCGGACTCAGCGACAACATGGCTGCCAAGGAAGAGGCTTTTTACGAAATGTCCAAAATCGCGATCCAGACGCCAGAGCCATCCCAGATGTCGCCGGAGCAGATCGAAAAGGAGATTCAGGGCTACGCCAACGTATTGACGCTCTATGGTAGAGCGGCCATCGACCAGCGCGTTCTCTCTTCGCACTATCCGGACTTCAAGCCCGCCACAACCTATGCGGATGAGCAGCAGATTCTGCGCATGAGCGGCGGCTCCCCCCAGGAAGACATCCGGCAAATGGACGAAATGGTAGAGAGGCTGCGCCGCGAAGACGAAGCCGCCATCCACGACGAAGACCGATAGGCGGATGGGTGGGTGGCCCATTCATCCCGCGCGGCGGGATAAGTAGGGAACTCACGCATGCCGCCCCGCACGAACCGTCTTGCTTAAGGGCATGGCTTCATGAGCCTGTCCTGAGCGAAGCCGGAGGATGCCGTAACAGCCACCATTTCACCTGGGCTTTAGCCCCTGAAGTCAATTTACGCCACCAAACTCCGCGCCATCACCGCGACGGCACGCGCAACCATACCCTTCGCGCTGAAGGCGCGAGATATACCAGCCTGGGTCGGAGCCGCTGCGCCAGCGGCGGCGTAGGCCTAGGTAAGATCGCGCGCCGAAGGCGCTACCTCGCTGCCGCAGGCTGGAGCGGAGTCGCAGACGCAGCGACCAGAAACCGGGCGAGCGCGCAGCGCCAAACGGCTGCGATACCATCCTCCCGTGGATACCCTGAAGTGGTTATTGGAATCCGATCCGGCGCTGGCCTGGCAGGCGATGCGCGACCTTGCGGACACATCCGCGGCAGAGATCGCCTCCGCGCGCGCCCGAATCCCTCACGAGGGAATCGGCGCCGAAATCATCCAACTGCAGCAGGCGGACGGCACATGGCGTTGCGATGGCGCTCCGGCCTGGCTGACAACTCTCTTCACCATGCAGATGCTGCGCGCAACCGGAATAGATCCTGCCGATCCTGCAGTTGAGGCGGCGATATCGCGTATCGATACCGGCGTCCGATGGAACAACCATGAAGGTCGGTGGGACCTGCGTCCGGCCGAGACCGGGGGAAATACCTTCTTCCAGGGCGAAGCCGAGCCCTGTATCAACGGCGGCGCCCTTGCTGCTGGAGCGTATTTCCGACGCCCGTCTGAGGAACTCATGCACCTCCTCCTCGACCAGCAACTGGAAGACGGCGGCTGGAACTGCGAAGCGCCTAAAAGCGCTCGCTCCTCGTTTCACACCACGATCTGTGTGCTGGAGGGACTTCTCGAATATGAGCGTGCCGTCGGACCTGCGCCGGAAGTGAGCAACTCACGCCGAAAAGGCGAAGAGTATCTGCTGCAACGGTCGCTCTTTCGGAGGCTTTCAACCGGCGATGTCGTCGATCCGAAGTTCCTGGATTTCGCCTTCCCGCCTCGCTATCGCTACGATGTGCTTCGCGCGCTCGACTATTTTCATGCAACCAGGTCTGCACCGGACGCGCGGATGGCGGAGGCCGTGGAGATCGTTCGGGGGAAACAGCAGGCAGATGGCCGGTGGCTGCTCGACGCCAGCTACGACAAGGGGTTCGCAGTCACAACTGGCGAGCAGGTCGGCCAGCCCAGCCGTTGGAACACCCTCCGCGCGCTACGTGTACTTCGCCGATACAGATAGACCGGTGAGATAAGCCGGGACTTCAGTCCCAGCATCAAAGCTGCGTCCCGCCCTGCGGGACGCTCCCTCGCTGCCGAAGGCCCGAGCGTAGCCGCAGGGCGCAGGCGACGAGAAATCAGCGAAGGCCGCGCCCGCAATCTCTCACGCAGCCTGACTCTCCGACCCCGGAAATCGCTCGCAACCTTGTCAACTCCCTCCGCGCCTCAAATTTGCCATAACTCCCTCACTCCATTCGCGATAATTTTTTCGAAAAAGTGGCATTTTAGTTTTGCTCCGCTCACTACAATAGAAGTAGAGATCAAAAACAAGGCTCGGCCTCGCGCCGGGCCTTTGCATTTAAGCCCGCTCGTACCGGAACCCATTCCCGCACGAGCGAGCTGTCTTTTTGTTTGTTATTCCCGAAGGGAATCTGCGTTTCTACCGCGCCGCACACATTTCCAGGTATCCCTGATACCTTCACCAGCTAACTTCTTTCAAACCGATACTTTGATACCAAAGTATCCGGGGGGATTCCATGGACAACCACACATCGCTCGCGCCCGAGACCATCGACGCCCGCCGCCGCTATCTCTGCCGCCACATCTTCACCGAGGGCCATCGCTGCGGCTCGCCCGCCCTCCGCGGGCACGACTTCTGCTACTACCACCGCGCCGCCCGCCAGCAGGGCCCTCTCGCCGGCCGCATCGGCATATTCACCATGCCGCGCATCGACGACCGCGCCGCCATCCAGATCGCCCTCTATGACATCCTCAGCCGCGTCACCGCCGGCGACATCGACATCAAGCAGGCCGGCACCCTCCTCTACGGCCTCCAGATAGCCTCCTCCAATCTGCCCCGCGCCTCCAGCCCGGAAACCAATCAGCCCCACCTCCATCAACCCCTCGTCGAAGAGATCACCCACGACTACCACCTCGGCGATCTCGCTCCCGTCGCCGAACTTCCCGCCCTTCCCGCCGCAGAAGAATTCATCGCCACCGAAATCGTCACCGCGGAATTCATCGCCGCCGAACTCGTCAGCACCCCAATCGATCCTCCCGCCCTCCCTTGCGTCCCAACTCAGGCCGGTTGCCTGCCTCCCAGAGGCCAGAGCGAAGTCGCAGACGAAGCGACACAAGAATAAGGAACCCAAGGGCTACAATTCTCCCTACCGGAGAATCCCATGCGGAAGAGCATCCCCACGCTGCCATTGGCCGTCTTCATCCTTTTCTTGTCCTCCATCGCTTCACCAGGACAGGCCAAAAAGACCGCCTATCCGGCCATGGCTCCTCTCGCCCAGTACCTGATCGCCGACCAGAAGGCTGAGGTTGCGCTAGCGCGCAGTGCAGCTCCAGCATCCGTGTCCAGCGCCGCTGAAGTGATGGTCCTCGGCCGCGATGGCTACAAGACCGCCGCCAAGGGTACGAATGGCTTTGTCTGCATCGTGGAGCGCTCCTGGGGAGCTCCCACCGATGACCCCGAGTTCTGGAATCCCAAGGTGCGCGCCCCGCATTGCTTCAATCCCGCCGCCGCAACGACGTTTCTGCCTGTCTATCTTTTGAAGACCCGGCAGGTGCTGGCAGGGAAGCCCCGCGCCGAGATCGCCGCGGGGATTGCGTCGGCTCTCGAAAGGAAGCAACTGCCGCCTCTTGCGCCCGGAGCGATGGTCTACATGATGTCCAGGCAGCAATACCTGAACGATACCGGCATGAGCTGGCATCCCCACCTCATGTTCATCGTCTCAGGCCATGCTGAGAAAAGCTGGGGAGCGAATCTCCCCGGCTCCCCGGTAATCGCGGTGGATGATCCTGAGGCACGCGCAACCGTCTTCATGACGATGGCCACCCAATGGTCCGACGGCACGCCGGGCCCGTCGATGTCGCACTGAGGGGCCGCATAAGCCATTCAGAATAGATCAAGGTCCTGGCCAGAAGATATGGAGGGGGCATATGGGTCGGAAGAGAGCCGGAAAGATCAGACTGCGACCGTGCCTCACAGCCCTTGTCCTCGCCATGACAGCGACCATGCAGGGGCTGGCTGCCCAATCGTCGGACGACTCGCAGGCCCGCCCGCCAGTGTCGAAGTCCGATGTGCTGATCGTGCAGACAGCGCGGCAGATTCTCAGTTCGCCGGAGAAGTGGAACCGCTCCGACAATCGCAACTGTCCGCCGGCAGAAACGACGTTCAGCCTCTACTGCGCGCTGGAAAAATCCACCGCCACGGTCAGACACGGATTTACTCACCGGGGCGCGGCGATGCAGGAAGCGCGGTTCGTCATCGACGAGGACCTCGCGCCGCATAACCACTACGATCATCGCCTGATGGATTACAACAACGATCCCCATACGACCTTTGCAGATGTGCAACGCTTCTTCGATCTCCTCCAGGGCAGGATCGAAGGAAGATTGTCGGAGCAGACGGGCAAGGCGAGCCGGAAATAACCGGAACCTAGCGTTGAGTCGCCAGTACCTTCTCAAACTCCACCACGCACCGGTCATACGCCGCGGGTCCGTCATGATCTCGCGCAGACACGCACGCACGCTCCACCGCGCTCCTATCGCGCGAGTTCAGTCGCGACACGTCCGGCCGCAATGTAACCGCTGAGAGGCTTGCGATCTGTGCCGCCGCACATTGCCCGTAGCTTGTCGCACGCGCGCACACATGCTGCACGGAGAGCCGCTCCTCCGCCGTCAGCCCAGTCATGTCGACTGCTCCCGTCATCGCCGCCACCTGCGCCCGCACGCAATCTACGTGCAGTTGCGAGTCCGGCGCGATCCCGCCGCACGCAGTCGCGATCTGCTGCATCTGCGCATCGCTCAGATGCGTCACACGCACCGCCGGCTCCTCGCGCCGCGCCACCTTGTTCGAATCACCCGTCGGCCGTGCACTCAACACAGGCGTCGCGCCTGACGGCCCCTGTACAGGAGTTACCATCTCCGCCGCCTCACGCTCGGCTCGCACATGCCGCACGATGGCGAATCCGACAAACGCTCCCACCGCCAGAAAGATCGCCAAATACACCCACCCGCGCAGCTCGCGATCCTTTTCCGCCCGCGTCTTCACCCTCACGCGCGGTGGTGCATCCGCCACAAACTCATTCGCAAAAGAGGGCTCTGGGGCAAAGTCTCCCGACTCGAGCCTTCGATACGCCTCATTGATCCGCTGCAGTCGCTCCTCGGCCCGTTGCCGCAGACGCGAATTGTCGCCGAACCGGTCCGGATGCCAAACCTTCACCAGGTCCCTATACGCCGCCTTGATCTCCCTGGGCGTCGCATCCTCGCCCAGTTCCAACTCTGCCAGCGCCTCACTTCTCCGCACGCTCACCTCTGTTCGTTGAGGTCAGTGTACCGGACAGCAAAATGCCCATCCCCGAAGGGATGGGCATTGAGAACATCGTTGAGAAACGATCAGCCCCGCTTACCGCCGTCCGCCGCCGCCATGGCCGCCGCCGCCGGAGAAGTGGCCTCCGCCGCCACGAGCACCGCCCGAGAATCCGCCGCGGGCGCCACCGCCAGAGAAGCCGCGACTTCCGCCGCCGACGTAGCCTCGAGACCCGCCTACGTATCCTCGGCTTCCGCCAACATAGCCCCTACCCACATACCCGCTGCGGCCTCCGTAAGAATAGCCGCGTGGATAGTAGCCGCGTCCGTAATAGCCGCCGCGATAGCCCGTGCGATACCACGGACCGGCACCGATGAAGATGCCGCCTGAGAACCACTCCGGCCCGTAGTAGCCGTACGGCGCGCAGGAGTACGGATAGTATGCGTAGTACCCATATGTGCAGACCGGAGGTCCATACGCGTAGCCGTCGTAGGCGCCATAATACGGCCCAACGCCGATGCCGAACGACACCTGAGCGCTCGCAGCCGGAGCCAACAGAGCCGCCGGAAGCACGATGGCCAGAGCCAGCGCCAATACCTTGAAATACCGCATCACAAACCTCCCAGCAGGCCCGCCTTGCTCTCCTGCGGAACCGTCGCCTCGACAACGGTTCCCTCTGATTTAGAACCCAGAACCGGCTCCAATGTTGCTGCATCCTAAACGCCGCCGGTTAGGACACGCAAACATTTAAAAAGGAAAGGCGCAACCTTTCGTTGCGCCCGCAAACCGTTCCTTTCCATCACATTATTAGCGGCGACCGCCTGCATGGGAGCCGCCGCCCCCGAAGTGTCCGCCGCCGTGGAATCCACCTCCCGCAACGCCGCCGCGGAATCCGCCGCGAGGAAATACGCGGCCGCTTGGGGCCCGCGATACGTGTCCGCTGCGATAGGGGAAGTGCCCGCCATAGTAACCGCGATGGAAACCGTACCCCGGATAGAAGAACCCGCCGCCGTAGACATATGCCGGCGAGTAAAACCCGAGCCCAAAGGGACTGAAGAACAGCCCGTCGCCCGGCAGCCATGTGTAGCCAGTCAGCCATGGATCCCAGTACCAGCCCGGCACGAACCCCGCAGTTCCCGCGTACTCCTGGGCAAGATTTTCGTTCGCCTGTCCAAGGTAGTCCGCGCGCAGCTTGCTCCACGCGTACAGCGGGTCCTGTTTAGCCGCCTGTTCAGGATCGAAGTCCTCCGGCTTTACAGCGTCGCCGTTCACCGCAAGCTCATGATGACCTTTCACCTTGATCCACTTCTGCGCTTCCGGCGAAGGCGAAACCTCAGCCTCGCCATCGAACACGCGCAACTGGTTGGCGTTGGCGTCGAACTCGTACAGCCCTTTCTTCCTGAGCTCCGCCTTCGCAGGCCCCTGGTCGACAAGCAGATGGTTCTGTTTGAAAAGCTGATCGACTTCCACCTCGGCTGTCCCGCGGTCAAGTTGCACCTCGGTATTCGTCAGGTCAGGCGATACCATCGTGACGGCGCTATTGTCTCCGAGCCGCAGAAATACGCCTGGCGTCAGCAGTACCTCTACTTTGCCAGCTGTCGTTGAGACCGTTTGGCCGCTTCCGATTTCGGCGTGGCCTGCGCTCGTCGCAGCGAGGGTGTGTCCGTTTAGGGTCGCCTGACCCTCGACATAGTTGATTGTTCCCGGACGAGCGCTCCCTGCATTGTCCGCCAGTGCCGCGGGCGCGAGGAGACTCGCCGCAAGGGAAAGCAAAAACGTCGCTCTCAACCTCGTCATTTTGTTTACCTCCACGCTTATTTAGATGAAGCGCAGAGAGAAAAAGAAGCAAGCGCGCGAAATGCCCACAGCTTCATAAACCAGCATGGACACTGGGCTTTTAACACTTTGCAGGCGGATTAGTTGCGCTCCAGCAGCGCTGCAAAGAATCCTTCGCATGGGTGAATACCTGGAAGTGTGCGCAGGTACCCATCGCGGATGCTGGTGCCTGCCAAGCCCGATGCGACAGGATCCGTCAGTATCCCGCCGCGCACAAGCTGGGCCAGCATGGGTTCCAGGGAAATCCTGCTGAGCCGCTCACTTGCCACAATGGCCTCAACGACCCGTACATTCTCCTCCGGTTCCAGCGAGCAGGTAGAATACAGCAATCGCCCGCCGGGAGCCAGCTGTCCGAGGGCCCTGCTCAAGATTGTTTGCTGGCGGGCTGCCTGCCGTGCGAGGTCATCCTCGCGGAGCCGATGCCGGATCTCGGGATTCCGCGCCAGCGTCCCGGTTCCGCTGCACGGAGCGTCGCAGAGGATCAGGTCGAAGGCTGCATTCGCACCCCGCCCGTTCGTCCATCTCGCAGGGAAATGGGGCCGCGCCGCGTCCATCACCTCGCACTCTACGCGATCCGCGAACGGAGACGCCGCGATGCGGTCTTTCATTCCCGCCAGCCGTCTCGGGCTGACGTCCGTGGCAAGAATTTTCGCGCCAGCAAGCCGCTCGGCAAGGACCAGCGTCTTCCCGCCTGGAGCGGCGCAGCAGTCCCAAACCCGCGCTGCCTTGCCATCGATTTCGGGGAGCGCGGCGGCCGCTAGCTCAGCCACCAGCCGAGAGCCGTCATCGATCTGCACGGCGGCGATGGACAGGGAAGTGTTGCCGTCATTCTCGGCGGCACTCTCGCGGAAAAAAGAACCCGCCGTGGGTTCGTGCTGGTTGTACTCACAAATTGCCAGTGCAGCTTTTCGTCCGTACTCTGCGACCCACCGTTCGATCAACCACGCTGGATGGCCGAGCCGTTGCGCGAGCGCCACCGGAGATTCAAAGATTGGCGTCCTGCGCGTCGCACTATCGTTGCCGCGCATTGTTACGGCTGTCAGCTTCCGCAGCACCGCGTTGACCATGCCCGCCGCATGAGTCTGTCCGGCAGCCCGACAGAGCTCGACGCTTTCATTGATCGCTGCGTGTGCAGGGATGCGATCCATATGGTGTAACTGGAAAGCCCCGAGCCGCAGTGCGATGGCAACCGGTTCCGCAAGCTGCTGTCCAGGACGCGCAAGCAGCTTGGCAATCTGTGCATCCAGTGCAATCTGCCAGCGTAGGACACCCATCACCAGCGCAGTTGCGAGATTGCGATCTTCTTGCGAAAGGCCGGCGATAAGCGGGGAATGCAGGAGATCATCGCTGTGGGCATCGCTCTCCGCTACGCGGAGGAGAATCTCGAAGGCGGCGTGCCGCGCGGGCGAGACGGTTGCGGGCGTTTTGACGCTTCCAGGTCGCAGCGGCACTGTTGTCGGAACAGGAGAGGAACTCGATGGTGGTCGTCTCCTGTTCAAGCGCCCAATCTTTCGCCGATGCGCAACTGAAAGCCGCGCAGGAACTCCGCGGCTGCCATTCGTTTCTTGCCCTCAAGCTGCACTTCCTGCAGTACGATCGCCCCGCTAGCGCAAGCAACATGCAGCGCATCGCCGATGATTGCTATCTCTCCAACGGTTGGCGCCGAAGAAGGGAAACTAGTCCCAGCAGCAATCGACATTCGGTGCACGATCAGTTTCTTTCCCCTCAAGGAGGTGTACGCGCCCGGCCAAGGCTGAAACCCGCGCCAGCGATCGTAGATATGCTTCGCGTCGCGCGCGAAGTTTATAGCGCCATCCTCACGCGTCAGAATCGGTGCGATCGTTGCCATCGAGTGGTCCTGCGGCTGCGGCGTGATCAACCCGCAGTCCAGCTTTGCCAGCGTTTCGACCATCAGGTTCGCTCCGGTTTCAGCAAGCGAATGAAAAAGATCGAGTGCTGTCTCCTGCGGCGCGATCGGTACGGCATGCGCGAGCAGCATATCGCCGGTATCCAGATCTTCATCGAGCCGCATGGTTGTCACGCCCGTCGTCGTTTCGCCATTGGCTACGGCCCACTGGATCGGCGCAGCGCCCCGGTATTTCGGCAGCAGCGAACCATGCAGGTTAATGTTGCCGAAGCGCGGCAGGTCAAGCATCCAACGCGGAATGATGCGCCCATAGGCTACGACCAGAATTGCGTCGGGCGCGATGGCTTCGAGCTGTTCACGGAATTCTGGATTTGTTTTGATCCTTTCTGGCTGCGTCACGGGAAGCGCATGCGCGATAGCTGCGCGTTGGACTGGCGGCGGCTGCATCTCCAGCCCGCGGCCGACGGCGCGGTCTGGTTGCGTCACAACCAGTGCGACCTCATGGCCAGCAGCAAGGACGGCTTCAAGCGTAGGCA
>DATNEM010000105.1:0-19942 GCA_035552995.1 Acidobacteriaceae bacterium
AAGCGGCGTGAGTGAAGAGGAGGAGGGCTGAGGCGGCGAGCGTGCGGAGTAACTTCATGGAGAGATTGTGGCACGCTTTTGCCCAGCGGAGCTGGGACAGGCGTCTGATGCGTTTCGAGAGCTATAAGCTCACAGCTTTCCAACTGATAGCTTGATGCGGTCAAGCGAACACCTAAGGCTACCGGCGCTCGGCAACCGACCTCTTGCAGATCGTCAGTTGCCGCGGTAGGCAGGGATGGGATCCGCGGAGCGGAGCCAGGCGGTATAGATGATGTCGCGCAGCTCGATGGCACCGGCGGCGATGCGCTCTTCGGTGAAGGCCTTGGCCTCGGGCGTACCTGCGCCGGTGAAACCGCCGTTTTTGTCGAGCTGATAGACCTTGTCGACCAGCGAGTTCGAGTGGCGCAGCCAGGCCGTGTAGTCGTCGAAGACATCGCCCTGCAGCGGGGCGGGTTTCGCGGCGGCGACCAGCGGAGCAACGTCTTCGATTTTGATGTTGTTGTGGACGTAGTCGCCTTCGAAGCGCGAATGGATGTGATTGTCGGTGGTATAGCCGTTGGGATTCGAGCCGTAGGTCCAGCCGTTGTAGTTGGCGGTGACGTGGAGCGGTTGCGAGCCGTCGCCGACGTAGTGGCCAAGCCATCCGGTGAGGAAGAGGATCTCGCCCTCGACGGGGTGGGTGTCCTCATTGTGCGCGACGGCGCTGCGGTAATCGCGGAAGGCGGACTTGAGCATGGTGTACATCTCGTCGGTCGAGTAGGGCAGGAGGCCGACCTTGTCGGGAGTGAGTTTCAGCTCAGGATGTTTTGCCTGCGCTGCGGCGAGAGCGGCGATGTACGCATAGCGCGTGCGCGGCAGCGGACCGGCGAGGTCCGCCCACTCGAGGTCGATGTCATGCTCAGGGACCATGCTGCCGTAGAGAGAGTTGTCCTCGGAACGCCAGCGGTCCGGCTGCGGGCCATAGTAATAGAGGGCAGATAGCGCCTCGGGCGAGCGCAGGAAGGCAGGCACGTCGGAGGGAAGGTTCTGGCCGGCCAGCTGGTTGATAAAAGAGTGGGCGTCGTGCCCCCAGGCGAAACTCTGCTGAGTGAAGAGGAGCTGAAGAAGCATGGCAGCTACGGCTGTGCGCGCGAGTCGAGAGAACGAATTCATTGCGGGTAAGTATAGCTAGAGGAAAGGTGCGAGGGACAAGGTTCGAGGAGGGGAGCAGGTGCGAGGGACTACACCAGAACTTCCTGGGCGACGCCGGCGGGGGTGTTGAAGACGCGGCGATAGCGCGCGACTTCGTCTACGGGGCCGGTGGCTTTGTTGGGGTTGTCGGAGAGTTTGACGGCGGGGCGGCCGTTGACGGTGACGATCTTGCAGACGAGCGAGATGGGTTCGAGGTCGGTCTCGCCGCGCGGGTGGCAGTCGCGGAAGTCGTTGGTGAGCAGCGTGCCCCAGCCGGCGGAGAAGCGGATGCGGCCGTCGAAGTAGACGTGCAGGCGAAGGATGTCGCCGGCGTCGAGCGCGTCGGAGGCGATGAGGCGCTTTTTGCGCGGGTCGCGACCGCGAGAGAGCAGCCAGCGGATGTACTCGTCTCCGGCGGCGACGGGATCCTTGGAGTCGGCGCGCTGGCCTGTCCAGTCGGCAACCCAGTCGGGTGCGTGTTCGAGGAACTGCGTGGTGCCGAACGTGTCGGGCAGCAGGATGAGGAGTTCGCCGCCGTAGGACTTCTGCCACAGACGCAGGACTTCGTACTGCGAGGCGAGGAGCGCCTGGTCGTCGTCACCGGCAAGCGCGGCCATCGCCATTGGAAGCTCGTGCGCGTTGGTGCCCATGGCTTCGAGGTCATGCTTGTAGGCGAGGAAAGTATTTGAGGAGCCAGAGAGGCTTTCACCGAGACGTGCTCGCATGGCTTCGACGACGTATTCCTGCCAGAGGAAACTATGGCGGCGCCGTGTGCCGAACTCCGAGATGCGGACGTCGGGGACGGCGCGGAGCATCTCGATCTTGTCCCAGAGGCGCGTCTTGGCGCGGGCATAAAGGACGTCGAGCTCCATCTCATTGAGCTTCGCGAGCGCGGCGCGGGTGCGCATCTCGCTGACGAGCGCGAGCGCGTAGATCTCCCACATGGTGACCTCGGTCCAGAGGCCGGAGAAGCGGATGGTGAGTTGGCCTTCGTGCTGGGAGACTTCGTAGTCGGATAGGCGGAAGCCGTTTTCGAGCCAGGCCAGGAACTCGGGCGAGAAGATGCTGCGGGTGCCGTAGAAGGTGTTGCCGGCGAGCCAGATGAGTTCGGACTTGCGGAAGCGGAGCTGGCGGACGTGCTCCATCTGCGCGATGAGGGCTTCGGCGGAGATTTCGTCGGCTAATTTGACTCGATGCGTGCGGTTCACGACTTCGCTGGTGACGTGGATCTGGGGGAAGTTCAGCCAGATGAACTGGAGCATCAGGAGTTTATAGAAGTCCGTGTCCAGCAGGGAGCGCACGATGGGGTCGAGCTTGAAGTTGTGGTTGTGCGCGCGCTCGGCGAAATTGACGTTCATGGGAAACAGACTAACAAGGCGAGATGCGAAGGCTGGAAAACTTTTCGGTTGTCAGTTCTCAATTGTCAGTTTCTTACCCAGGCTCGTCCGAGGCCAAGAAATCAGTGTAAATGGTGCTTGACAGACAAGGAAACTTGACGTAAAGTTTGCTTGTCATCAAGTAGTCATGCGTTGTCCGCGATGACGAGGGAGAGACTGGAATGTTGTTCACAAAGGCGCAGAAGAATCAGTTTGGCCGGATAGCGATTTTTCTGTTTTTCTATTTTGCAGCGCTTTCCGGGGCATTCCGATACGTGCGGCAGCATCATCCGCAAGGGGTGGCGCTCTATTTGTGTGCGGGGGTGCCGTGGATCATGATGTGCGGCCTGATCGCGACGACGGGTTTGTATCTGTACGAGGAGCGCGATGGATACAGCCGCGAGCTTGCCATGCGATGCATGTTGTGGGGCGCGGCGAGCGCGATGGCAACGAATTTTTTTGTGATGTTTCTGCACATGTTCGGTTGGCGAGGGCAGGCGCCGTTGTACCTGGAGATTTGCATGTTCGCGGCAGTGTCGGGGGTGGCGAGGATTTCGTATGAACGCGCCAATTGCCCGAAGGGTGAACCGAAGGAGAATGAGCGATGAGTATTTGCGCAAATAACAACCGAGCAACGAAGGGCTATCGGTTGCGGCTTGCGGCCACGATGGCGACCTATTTGATCTGCCTTGCGACCACGGTCAGGATTCTGGGGCGGCATCACCCGGAAGGCTGGGTGGCGTATGGGCTGGCCTTGTTGCCGGCGCTGCCGGTAGTCGGCGCGATCGGCGTGATTGGCATATACCTGACGGAAGAAAAAGACGAGTACCAGCGGACGGTCATCGTGCAATCGATGCTGTGGGCCCTGGGCCTAACGATGGCGACGCTTACGGTGTGGGGGTTCCTCGAGCTGTTCGCAGGCGTGGCACACTTCCAAACCTATCTGGCTTTCCCGCTTTTCTGGGTGATGGCGGCTGTGGTGTCGCCGTTCGTGCGCATGAGGTATCGATGAAGAACGGGCTGCGCGAGCTGCGCGCGAAGAAGGGGTGGTCGCAGGCGGAGCTGGCCGACCGGCTGGAGGTTTCGCGCCAGAGTGTGAACGCGATCGAGACAGGAAAGTACGATCCCTCGCTGCCGCTGGCGTTCCGGCTGGCGCGGCTGTTTGGGAAGCGAATTGAAGAGATGTTTGAGGAAGATTAGGTGCTAGCTGCGCGACCGAACGGAGCAAATGAAAAACGCCAGGCAGCCGACTAGCCTGATAAATATCCAGGTCTCAGCCAAGCGACTATAGGGCGGGCTTTCAGCCCTTTGGACCTCTCGTGGGAACTAACCCAGGGCTTCCTGGCCCAGCGAGAAAGCTCGCTGGATCCCGTTCGCCCTGGGCTGGTATAGAGCGCGCCTTCGGCGCTTCCCACCCGTTGCGGTGGCGCGGAAGGCTTGATGCCTGAGCTAACTTGATCATCCTCTATTTCTTTTTGGGTTGGGTTGCGATGACCAGCGCGGAGATTTTGTCATAGGTCGCGGCGGGGACGATGTTGCGCGACTTGAGCTGGGTCTTGTTCGCGTAGGGGCGGCCGTCGATAATCTTCTGCGAATAAACGTCACCGACTCCGGGCAGAGCTTTGAGTTGATCCTTGCTGGCGGAGTTGATGTCCACGAGCGCGGTTTTGGACGAGGATGCGGCGGGGGAAGGCTTGGGCGAGGCAGCCGGTTTGGCAGCCGCGGCAGCGGGCTTCGCGGTAGGGGATGCGGATTTTGAAGTCTGAGCGGATAGAACTGCCGCTGTGGAGAACGAGAGGGCGGCGGCAAGAACTGCCGCAAAGGTGCGATTGAATTTCTTCAAGGGAAATCTCCTTTCGGGATGGAGAGCGTGACCAACTCTGCGCCGCCTACTGTAACACTGGAGGCGGCACGCTGGCATGGCATGGTTGAAACGGCCGCCCGCGAGGGCCGGACAAGGCTGCTACGGCGACGGCGGAATTGCTTTGGAACCGGAGGGCGTGAAGGCGGTTCGTATTACTCCGTCGCCTCCGGTACCTTTTGGGTTGAGTTCGTGACTCGCGAACGGCGTGTTGTGGCGACCGTCGCACGGGTACCCCCCGGGGATACCTGGATATCCAAGATATCCCTTTCAAAGGGGTTAGCTGGGGGTGAATATCAGCTATTCCGCGGTTAAAAGTGATGGCCCGGCGCGATGGCCGGGCCTTGTTTTTGATCTCTACTTCCATTGTAGCGAGCGGGGCAAAACTAAAATGCCACTTTTTGAAAAAAAATTATCGTGAGTGGAGAGAGCGAGTTAGGAGGAAATGAGGGGGGTGAGGGGGTTGACAGCATAATTCTGATGTCGCTTCGCCTTTGGCTCCGCATCGAAGCGCGCTTTGTGCCGTGGCTGAAGTCCCGGCCTATCTCAGAAACAAATGCGGTGGATTAGCCCCTGCTATCGTGTAGCCATGCTCGTCGCTCCCCGGACGCCAGAATCCCTCAGAGTATTACTGATCGAATTTGGGATCGCCATCGCGTTTACCTATCTGGGATGGAGATTCAACTGGCATCTGCGCGGGATGGCCGGTAAAGAAGATGGCCCTCTGTCTAAATCCACGTTGTGGGTCATCGCAGTGCTTACACTAGGATTGTTTCTGTTTCTTGCGTTCCTCATCGGCGCACAAAGGGAAGAGATGGGACTACCGATCTTCTAGCTTAGGGTTAGCTAAAGTAGTTATTGCCCAGAGGTCCTTCTGCCGCTTCGCGGGATGACGGACGATTTGGTGATCCATCCCAGGTGCCCAAATGCGAGGCACCCTGGGGCACCCGGCAGAGTGGCAAACGGCAACCCACACTTCGCTGCGCTCAGGATCGGCCACCCTCAGCAAAATACAGGGGTCCTTCGCTGCGCTCAGGATGACGCAATTAATTACCGGGGTGGGCAGTTGCGGCGGCGGCCATGGCGGCTTCGGCTGCGGAGGCTTTGGCGGCCCAGGCCTCGTAGGTGAGTTGGTCTTTCATCGCGGTCCAGTCGGTGTCCGGGAGGACCATGAGGTCGGCGCGGGGGATGTTGGGGAGGTTGAGGTCGAGGGCATCGATGCCGCCTTCATGATCGGGGCGCATCTCGCTCGTGCCTGCGGTGACGCCGTTTTTCGTGACCCAGTCGGAGACCTTGATGGTGGGTAGCTTGTCGATCTCGGCGTCGGTCCAGAGCGCGAAGTGGATGTGGTCGTTGAGCCAGAGGGCTGCGTCGCGGTTCTCCCACGATGGGCGATGCGCGGCGCCCGGATAGAAGACGGTGGTGAAGAGATTCTTGTCGGCGGGATTGTTGGGGCCGAGGACGGCGAGGGTGCGCGCCTTGATCTCATCGAACCACGGCTGGAGGTGGTGCGGGGTGTCCATGGTGGTGTCGACGGTGCCGTTCATGATGTACATGGGGCCGCGCTGCGCATTGAGGGCGTAGAGGATGGCGGGACGGTCGCCGATGACTTGCAGCGCGCGGTAAGGCGGGCCCTGGCAGGGAAGGTTGCCCGAGTCGAAGTAGCCGCCGGGGCCATCGAAGACGCCGCCGCCGGAGAGGACAACGGCGTGGATGCGGGTGTCGAGCGCGCCGGCGATGCCGGTGACGAAGGAGCCCATGGAGTAGCCGAGAACCGCGATGCGTTTGGGGTCGACGTCCGGGCGCTGCGAGAGGTAGGTGACGCCCTGCATGAGGTCGACCTGCATGAGGCCGGCGACGCGCTGGCCCCAGTCGGTGGCGGGGACGCCGGCGGGCGGAGTGACGCGCTTGTCATGCGAGGAGGCGCGGGACTTCTTGTCGATGTTGCGCTCGCCTTCGCCGATCATGTCGTAGGTGACGACGACGGCGCCGGCTTTGGCGTATTCCATGCCGGTGTACATGGCGTACCAGCCGAACTTGTCCGAGCCGTGTCCGTTGACCATGAGGATTCCGGGGAGCTTGCCCTTCCAGTGCACGGTCTTGGGGTCGGGGTGGTAGGCGATGGCGGTGACAATCATGCCGTCGAGGGTGTGATAGGTGACGCGATCGGCGAGAACTCCCGGTGTGGGCGAGAAGGTGGACCAGGTTTTGGGGTCGAGTGCGGGGAGCTGGTCGGGGACGTAGAGGATGTGGCGGATCTGTTCACGCCATGCGTTGAGGCGTGCGGTGTTCTGTTTGGCGGTGAAGTCGGTGCCGGGCTTTTCGGGAGGAACGGCTGCGCCGATGCCGCCGAGGTGGGCGTTCGAGGCAGGGCGCGCAGGTTGCGCGACGGAGCCTGCTGCCGAGGAGGTAGGCTGGGCCAGGATTGGAACGCTGGCGAGGAGCAGGCAGACAGCAAACGCGAGGGCGGGGAACGGCATCTTTCTCATGCAGAAAACTCCCGTTAGAGTCGGAGAATACCGTACATCAGCGAGCGCGAGACTGCGAATCGGCCGGGCAGAATGGGGGCGCGGATGTTGGTGTGAGCAGCCTTATGATTGGACGAAACACATTTAAGACCTGATCGAACATTGGTCCGTCATGTTTGCTTACGAATAATAGTCCACTTGCGTCTTTCAAACCACCCGGACCGTATATTGACAGGCAATAAATCATAACTTTACGATTTTTACTCAGATCGGCACGCTGAAAGGCAGCATGTTCCGTTTTGGTGCTTCGACCGGAATATTGGTCTGACCAAATATGGAGCTTGGCGGCTGAATTGTTTCCAGGGGGCAATATGATGAGGAGTATTCCGACGGCTTTTACGGGCCGATTTTCGAGGTCTGGATGGTGCGCAGCGGTGGCTGCGCTGGTGATTTGTTTGAGCACGGCGGTTGCAGGTGCGCAGATCGCAGGTACGGGCAGCGTTCAGGGGACTGTCACCGACACGACCGGGGCAGCGGTGGGGGGTGCGAATGTGACGCTGACCAACGATGCGACGCAGGTGCAGCATACGGCCACGACCGACAAGCAGGGGCTGTACAGCTTTCCGAATATCAATGTCGGGACGTACACGCTGATGGTGGCGGACCAGGGATTTAAGACTTATACGCAGCACAATGTGGTGTTGGAGGTAGGCAGTAGCCTGGGACTGAACGTGCCGCTGACCGTGGGTTCGACGACGGAAGAGGTGACGGTGTCCGCGTCGGGTTTGGCACTACAGACGGAGGATGCGTCGTTCAAGCAGACGATCGATGAGCGGACGCTGACGGAACTGCCGCTGAACGGGCGGCAGGTAACGTCA
This sequence comes from Acidobacteriaceae bacterium, assembly GCA_035552995.1. Taxonomy (GTDB): domain Bacteria; phylum Acidobacteriota; class Terriglobia; order Terriglobales; family Acidobacteriaceae; genus Edaphobacter. The sequence goes on from DATNEM010000105.1 coordinate 7,754, forward strand.
CTGATCACGCTGGCGGGGGCGTCGGTGCCGAGCAGCTCGTTGACGCAGGGGAACAAGGGATGGTGGAGTTCGGCGTCGCCGCAGATTGCGGGCGGTCAGGGCAACCAGAGCGACTACCGGCTGGACGGCGGCGACAACAACGATTACGAGAGCAACACGAGCTTCGCGCTTCCGTTTCCGGATGCGGTGTCACAGTTCAGCGTGCAGAGCTCGGTGCAGAGTGCGGACACGGGATTGCATCCTGCGGGCGTGATCAACGTGGTGACGAAGTCGGGCACAAACGCGTGGCACGGGAATGCATTCGAGTTCATGCGCAACACGGTGATGGATGCGACGAACTACTTCGCGACGACGCCGGACTCGCTGCATCAGAACCAGTTTGGCGGCACGCTGGGCGGGCATATCATCAAGGACCGGCTGTTCTTTTTTGGCGGCTATCAACGGCTGAATTTTTCGGAGGCGTCGAATGCTTCCACGGCGCATGTACCGACGCAGGCGATGCTGAACGTGACTTCTCGGCGGCGGAAGTGGCGCCGTGCCAGACCAAGGGACCGATCCAACTGCTCGACCCGATCACGGGTGCGGTGCTGGTGAACGATCAGGGAATGAATACGGCGGAGTACAACAAATCCGCGCTGGCGATTCTGAAGTATCTGCCACCGGCGGAGGACCAGTGCGGCACGGTGCATTTCTCGATTCCTACGTTCCGAACGGAGAACCAGTACATTACGCGGGTGGACGCGTCACTGACGCCGAAACATGCGCTGTATGCGCGCTACTTCCAGGACGACTTTGTGACACCGGCGATGTTTTCGCCGACCAACCTTCTGGTTACAGCGAACCCGGGCAATACCGAGCATGCGAAGACACTGACGATAGGCGAGACGTGGACGATCACGAATACGTTTGTGAACACGGTGCATCTTACGGGAACACGGCGGACGAATGCGCGCGGCCCAGCGGCGCAGGGAGTGACTGCGGCGACGTTCGGCATCAATGTATATCAGCCGATCGCGGTGGGCTTCCGTGAGCAGGGCGCGGGTTTCAACGCGTATTGCAGCACATGCGCGCTGGGCACGTTCAACGTGAACAGCATGTCGGTGATCGACGATGCGAACAAGGTGATTGGGAAACACCAGCTTCTGTTTGGCGGCGAGTTTATCCGCGCGCAGCTGAATGTGAACAACTCGTTCTCGGAGAACGGCACGTTCAACTTCAGCGGGATCTTCAGCGAGTTCGGCCCGCAGCAGAACATCAAAGGCCTCAAGACCACGGTCAACGGCGTGCAGGCGACGCAGGGAACGCAATCGCTGCTGGACTTCCTGACGGGGTCGATGTCGTTCTTCTCGCAGTCGAAGCCGCAGCAGAACGCGATGCGCGCACCGATCCCGAGCCTCTATATCCAGGATACGTATCACGCAACGCCGCGGCTGGTGATTACGGCGGGGGTGCGGTGGTCGCCGCAGTTTACGCCGCATGATTACTTCGGACGCGGGTCCAGCTTCAGTCTGAGCGCGTTCGAGGCGAATCAGCACAGCACGCGATTCCCGAATGCTCCGGCGGGCGATTTGTTCTATGGAGACCCTGGGATTCCGAAGAACTTTACGAAGAACTACCCGTGGCAGTTTGCGCCTCGGCTGGGTGTGACGTTCGATGCAGTGGGTGACGGGAAGACGGTGTTCCGCGCAGGTGCCGGGCTGGTGTATGACGAGACGAACTTCTTTGCCGCGACGGAGACGACGCAGAACCCGCCGTTCGCAACGCTGATCACAAATACTGCGACGACCGCTCCGATCAATCTGACGAACCCATGGGTGGGCGGCACGTCGCCCGGCAACCCGTTTCCGCAGCCGTTTGTTCCACCGGCCAATCAGGCCTTCGGCACGGGCCTACAGGTGATTACTTATCCGCTGGAGTTTCCGACGCCCTATGTGCTGCAGTGGACGGCAAGCATGCAGCATGAACTGGGCCGCGGGTGGGAGATGCAGCTGCAGTACATCGGCAACAAGAGCACGCACCAGCCGTACGGCTATCCGACGGCGCCGGTGATCTATATTCCGGGTACGTGGACGGGGCCGGGCTCGTGCAATTCGCAGTTTGGGCCGCTGCTGACGTCGCCGGGGACGGGGAAGGCGTGCTCCAGCCCGAGCAATGCGCAGGCGCGGTCGATGCTGACGCTGATGAATCCATCGCAGGGACCCTCCTATCTGGCGGGTGGCGGCGGCGGAGCTTCCACGATCATGGTCGCCGGGGCGAATGCGGGCTATAACGCGCTGGTGGCGACCATCCAGCATCGCGCTTCGCGGACGTTCACCTTTCTGGCGAACTACACATGGTCGCACTGCATTGACCTGCTGGACAATCCGGGCGCGTTCAACACGGTTGCGGTTGAGAATCCGAACGACATCCACAGAGATTATGCGGCGTGCGGCTTTGACCGGCGCGGCATCTTCAATTCGGCGATTGTGGCGGAGAGCCATTTTGGCGTGAGGGGATGGAGATCTGCGTTAATCAACAACTGGGAGCTGGCGCCGATCATTCGCTGGACGTCCGGTGCTCGGTTCAGCGTGACGTCAGGACAGGACAACTCGGAGACGGCGCTGGGCACGGACCGGCCGAACTGGAACGGTCTGCCACCGTACCTGAACACGCATCCGTTGAGCTCGTCGACGCTGAATCCCTCGTGGTTCGACGTAACGAAGTTCTCAGAGAACGCGCAGGGGACATATGGCAACTTGGCCCGCAATGCGTTCGTTGGGCCTAAGTACTTCAACATCGATACGGCTCTGAGTCGGAGCTTCCCGCTGCACGAGCAGTTGGCGATGACGCTGCGGCTGGAGGCGTTTAATGTGCTGAACCATCCGAACTTCAATAATCCCAGTGTGAATCTGAACAGCGGTAGCTTTGGACGGATTACCGGCGCGCAGGCTGCCCGGATATTCCAGGGGGCCATCAAGGTGAACTTCTAACCGTTCGTCTTCCAGTGGGCGCCTTGGGCTGCTTTTGCCGGCGCAAGGCGTTTTTTCTGGCCTGTTGGGAATAACAACTAGTGGAGTGTCGAGTGTGAGGCTGAATGGCCGATTGTGGGATATAAGCGAAACTTTTTGCCGCCGATGGTGCTAAATGGTATACACCGGAGTGTGCAAATTGTGGTCTTGTATGCTGAAAAAGCCACGCGCAATAGCCCGCGCAGCTCGGGCGTTAGCCAAGCGCGTCGGAGATGAGAGGGGCACCGATTGAATAATCCGGAGTCGATCGGCTTGTCTGATTCCGTTCCAAACCCGAATGCGGTGGCCGCCTCGGCGCCCGAGCTAACTGTCGTTATTCCCACTTACAACGAACGGGAAAACGTGCCGCTTGTGATAGCGCGGCTGGAACACGCACTGCGCGGCCTGAGTTGGCAGGCGATCTTCGTCGATGACGATTCGCCCGACGGAACTGCCGGAGTGGTGAGGGGGTTCCAGGCTTCGGATGCGCGGATTCGGCTGCTGCATCGGGTAGGGAAGCGCGGGCTGGCGTCGGCCTGCATTGATGGCATGATGCTGGCGGACGCACCGTCGATCGCGGTGATGGATGCGGACCTGCAGCACGACGAGACGATCCTGCCGGAGATGCTGGAAATACTCCGCGAGAAGACTCTGGACGTGGTGGTGGGGACGCGGAATGGCGCGGGCGGAAGCATGGGAGAATTCGCCGCGGGGCGCGTGCTGCTGAGCCGGGTGGGCAGGCGGATCGGCCGCACGGTATGCCGCAGCCAGTTGAGCGATCCGATGAGCGGGTTCTTTATAGTGCGGCGCGGTTTCGTGAGCGAGATGCTGCCGCGACTGAAGCGCGAGGGTTTCAAGATTCTGGTGGATATTTTGGCATCGAGCTCGCAGCCGGCACGGGTGGGCGAAGTGGGATACACGTTTGGGCAGAGGCAACACGGCGAGAGCAAGCTGGATGTTTCCGTCGGAGTGGAATACCTGTCGCTGGTGTGCAACCGGCTGATGGGGCACATTTTGCCGCTGCGGATGAGCCTGTTTCTGCTGGTTGGTTCAGTCGGCGTGGTGATCCACATGGCTACTCTGGCCACGCTGATGCGGCATGAGCATTTCATCTTTGTGCGGGCGCAAATACTGGCCACCTTTGTGGCGATGGTGGGGAACTACTTCCTCAACAACCAGATCACATTTCGCGAGCGGCGGATGCGCGGATGGATGACCGTGGAGGGGCTGGGCCGATTCATGGTGGCGTGCTCGTTTGCGGCGGCGGTGAACATCCTATTTGCCCGCGAACTCTGGGAACTCAGGGTATCCTCATATATAGCGGGCTTTGCCGGCATTGTGGTCGGGTCTCTGTGGAACTTGACGGTGAGCAGCTATGTGACCTGGAGTGCCCGGGGGCCGGTGCAAATTGGGGGAGGAGAAGAGACTCCCTTTCCAACTGACTTTGAGGTTGCTCGTTGAGCGAATCCGCTTCACACGAATCGTCTGGACGCACGCAACGTTACCTGGTCTGGCTGCTGTGGTTTCTGGTGCTGGCGGCGATCCCGTTTGTGGTGCGGTTTGACCAGCCGGCGTGGGACCTTGGAGTGTACCGGAACGCGATGGATTCGGTGCGTGCGGGCCATGATCCGTATGCAGACGCGATTGCGGTGCAGGAGGCAGTGCATCGACTTGCGCCGGGCGTGCCGACTATCCTTGGACCGTTCAGCTATGTGTATTCGCCGATTACGCTGCCTATAGTGAAACTGTTTGCGTGGATGCCGCTGGCGCTGGCGTGCGTTCTTTATGGGCTGCTTTATGTGGCAGGGGTGGCGGCGCAGAGCTGGTTTGGCCTGAGCCTGATGGAAAGGAGTGAGTGGCGCGTGCTGCGTTACTTTGCTCCGGCGGCGATTTTTTTTCCAGGTTTTCTCGGCAGCGACAGTGTGATGAGCGGAAATGTTGCGTACATTCTGTATGGCGCAGTGCTGCTGACTTTGAGGAGGGCATTGAGGTCGGGCGAGTGGAGATGGTTTTATGCAACGGTGGTGGTTGCCTCGTGCTTCAAGGCGCCGCTGCTGTCGCTGATCGTAATCCCGTTACTGTGCGCGCGGAGGCAGTGGCTGCCGGCGCTGGGTGCGGGAGCGGCGGGGGCGGCACTGTTTGGAATGCAGTTGCTGCTGTGGCCGGGGCTATTCCGGAATTACCTGAAGGCCGTGAGCCTTCAGTTCAGCTTCAACCGCGACTTTGGATTCAGCCCGGCGGGGCTATTCAGCGGGTGGCTGTTCGATCACCACATGGCGTACTCGCCGGCGGCCATGATCTTTTATCTCGCCTACGCGAGTGCGTTGTTCGGCGGCCTGATTTATCTGTCGCGCTGTTATCTGCGGGGTGAGTTCAGCACCGAACGGTGGCTGCCGGTAATGTTGACCGGTGTGATTCTGCTGAACCCGCGGCTGATGGAATATGACGCCGCTCCACTGGCTTTGCCGATGGCGATCCTTTGCTGGCGGATGTTCAGCGCGAACCGGGGGATGGCGGCGACGCTGTTCCGAGTGGCAACGGTCTTCTTTGCCGTGAACCTGGTGGCAGCGCATTCATGGGGATTCGAGAAGCTGACCGAGGGGCCGCTGCTGGTGGCGTTGTTCCTTGGCGGTGCGGCTTCACTGCTGCGCTCGACGGCAGTTGCCCGGGAGCCGGCGGCGGTTACAGCGATCCTGACCAGGGCTTGAGGGCAGCTTTACAAGTGGTCCTCGGGCTGAAGCCCCGCGCGATCGAGCCCGGCTGAAGCAAGCTGCGGAGGGTTGCTGGAAGACGCGGTGACCGCCGGATGAGAAACTACCTGCGGCTGAAGCCGCATTAATTCTGCTTGTCTTTGCCACGCGCTGAAGCGCGCTGCTACTCCGAAGGCCCCCATCTACGAATATTTCAGCAGGCTTTGGAGCCCACGCACGGATTTTTGCGTCGGTTGCCGCGGCGTGAAGGCTGCTGCTACTCCGGCGCCGCTAGAGTTGCGTCCATCCGACCTGCTATTGACATGAAATGGCAGCTCTTCCAGGGGTGACGAAGGGCATATGCCCTTTCAAGGTACAACGCAAAAAAGGGGCAAAGGGATTACATCGCGGTGACAAGTGTCAGTTCGCAGTTCCGGATACTCAAGGGCGAGCGAGTTCGCTCAATCACAACACAGAGGGATAGAGAGTGGCTGCGATGGGATCTGCGGGTGCGCGGGAGTTTTGGTGGAGCAGGGCGGCGGCAGCAGCACTGATGGTCGCGGCGTGTGCAGGTGCGATGGCGCAGGCGCCCGGAACCGGCGCGATTGCTGGGACGGTGCACGATCCTCGCGGTGCGGTGATGGCCAAGGCAGAAGTGAAGGCCGCGAGTGAGTCGACGGGCGTGACCCGGACGGCGGAGACGAATGCCGCCGGGGCGTTCTCGATGACGCTGCTGTCGCCCGGCAGTTACACCGTGACGGTGAGCGAGGCGGGGTTCGCGGACAACGCTTTGCACGGCGTGATTGTGACGGTAGGTGAGACGGAGGCGCTGAACTTTACACTGGCGGTACAGCAGGCCGATGTTAATGTTCAGGTGCGTGCCGACGAAGAGATCGCGCAACTGGATACGACGACGCTGGGGCGCGCCGTGGACCATGCGGCAGTGGAGGCGCTGCCTTTGTCGACACGCAACTTCACGCAGATTCTGTCACTTTCTCCTGGCGTCGCGGTAGCGCTCCCGAATGCAGAAGCACTGGGGCATGGGTCGCAAAATGTAGCCGATAACGGAGCAAAGACGACGGCGAACAACGTGCAGTTCAACGGAGTGGACGCGAACAACCTGGCGCAGAATTCCGTGGAGAATGCAGGCGAAGAGGTGGGGATCGCAGTACCTGCTCCGGACACGATTGCGCAGTTCAAGGTGCAGACGGCGAACTACGATGCGAGCTATGGGCGCGGCGTGGGCGCGAACGTGGATGTGGTGAGCCGCGCTGGAACGAACCAGTTCCATGGGAGCATTTGGGAGTTCCTGCGCAATGATGTGCTGAACGCGAACTTGTTTTTTTCGAAAGAGCAGGGAAGCCCGCGGCCGGAGCTGAAGCATAACCAGTTTGGCGGAGCTCTGGGCGGCCCGATCTGGCGGGATCGCGCGTTCTTTTTTGGCGCGTATCAGGGCTTGCGCGAGGTGAACGGCGTTGGAGTGGCGACGACGGCGGTGCTGCCGCAATTGACGTCCGACCGGTCGGCGGCGGCGCTTGGCGCACAGTTCTGTCCCTATATGACCTCGGCAGGGGGCACGCAGATAGCGTGCAATGGCTCAAACATCAGCCCGGTGGCGCTGAAGCTTCTGAACTTCAAGCTGCCGAATGGGCAATATGCGATCCCGAGCCCGCAGTTCAATCTGCCAACGGCGCCGGGGGATATGCCGATCGGACAGACGACGTACACGCTGCCGGCAACGTACAACGAAGACCAGTACACGGCGAACCTGGATGTAAACGTGACGAGCAGGAACCAGGCGGCGGCGCGATTCTTTTATTCCAATGCGCCGACCAGAACACCTTTTGCTCCGAACGCGGCCAATGTTCCGGGATGGGGGAACAACGAGGTCGACAAGAACGCCATGCTGGTGATGAGCGACACGCAGGTGGTGAATCCACGGCTGGTAAATGTGTTCCGGTTTGGGTATATGCGGTTTGACGGACACGAAGCGGTAGAGAACCCGATCTCGGCAGCGGACGTGGGGATGCAGGGTCCGACGGGGGCGACCACCGGAGCAAATATGCCGGGGATCATGGTGAACGGACTCTTCATCCTTGGAGATGCAGGGACGCCGGCGCAGTCGCAACTGACGAACAGTTTCATCTGGCAGGACACGCTGAGCTGGACTCACGGGCGGCAGAGCGTGAGCGCAGGAGTTGAGGCGAAGCGTCATCAGGTGCTGGTGAATGCACCGTTCTCGATCGACGGGCTGGTGGAGGCGGGGACGTTCAATGACTTTCTGCTGGGGGAGAGCGCTACGCAGAACGGCAGCCCGGATGGACTGAGCAATTTGTTGTTCAGCAACGGCAGCTCGGGCAGCTTCCGCCGGGATGAACGGTATACGGATTTCGCGAGTTTTGTGCAGGATGATATCAAGCTGAACGCGCGGCTGACGGTAAATGCGGGGCTGCGGTGGGAGATCTTCGGGCCGCCGAGCGAGACTCATGGGCGGCTGCTGACGTTCGATCCGAAGATTGCAACGCCCGGAGCGCCGGCGGCGGGAACGCTGAGCGGATTTGAGGTGCCGAAGAACTTTGAAGGAACGCTGCCGGCGGGCGTTGTGCGGCTGGGACAGAATGGCGTGTGGGCGACGACGTATCACGACGTATCGCCGCGGCTGGGGTTTGCGCTGCAGTTGACGCAACGCCAGATGGTGGTGCTGCGCGGCGGAGCGGGGCTGTACTTCGATCGGCTGCCGGCGGGCATGATCGAGGGATCGCTGGGGCAGCCGCCATTCTCACTGTCTGAATTTGTCTTCGGCGCGCAAAACGGCGCGGCTTCGCTGGCGAATCCATTCAATCCGTCGCTGCCGCAGAACTCCGCTTACCCGATGTTTGTGCCGCGCACTCCGGACGGTGCGCTGCTGCTCACCGCGGACAACCCGCACATGGTGGATTCGTATACGGAGGAGTACAACCTGAACCTGCAGTATGCTCCGGCGCGGAATACGCTGGTGGAGGCGGGATATGTCGGCACGCGATCACTGCACGTTGCCGGCAGTTCGATGTTCAATCAGGCGCAACTGGCGAGTCCGACGCATCCGGTGAACGGTGAGACGACGAACACGCAGGGGAACGCGCAGGCGAGAGCGCCGTTTCTGGGGCTGTCGGAGGCTTCGCTGAACCAGGACACCCGTTACAACGGAAACTACAATTCGTTGCAGGCAAGCGTGACGCAGCGAATGAGCCACGGGCTGCAGTTCCTGGCCAGCTACACGTGGGGCAAGAGCCTGAATGAAACGAGCGGATCGAGCGGCGGAGAGATGTATGAGTTATGGCTTTATACCAATGACCAGACCAACCCGCGGCAGGCGTATGGATTGTCGGACTTCGATCGCTCGAATCGCGGTGTACTGAGTTTGATCTACAACACGCCGACTTTGTCCGGAACGCCGCGCTTGGTGCGGGAGACGCTGGGTCACTGGCAGATATCGGGAATCGCTGTCGCGCAGTCCGGCACGCCGCTTACCATCATCGATCAGACGGCGGGGACGGTGTACGGCACGTATCCGTTTGAGCAGCGCGCGCAGCTCTCCGGCAAACCGATCGCGACGAAGGGGTCCATGTTCTCGCGGGTGCAGAATGGCTATCTCGACGCGGCGGGCTTTGCGCCGCCACCCGAGGCGCCGTTCGGCCGCGGACCGGGGGACACGGACTTCGGCAACAGCGGCACGGGGATCGTTCGCGGACCGGGGCAGCGGAATATCGACATGGCGGTGGAGCGATCCTTCCCGATTGAAAAGCGCGGCGCGCTGCGCTTCCGCGCGGAGTTTTTCAACCTGACCAATACGACGAACTTCTCCAATCCCGATCACACGGTGACGGACGGCCCGGCGTTCGGAACCATTACGTCGGCTGCAAACAATCCGCGCATCGCGCAGTTTGCGCTGCGGTATCAGTTTTAGTGGCAGCGCCAAGCTACAGGAAGCAGAGGACCAACGATGCAAGCGACAGAGGAATCCGCCGCGGAGGCGGTACCGGCGAGCGTAGGCATAACGATGGAAGAGACGCTTATCGATCCATGCCTGTATCTTGCCGAGATGCCATTTTCGGCGACATACTTTCCGCTGGGTTTCCCGCTGCAGATCAGGACGAACACGCATGAGGTCCTTGCGGCCGCGAAGGAGAGTTGGGGCACGTTTGAGCAAAGGGTTGAGATGCCTCCGATCCGGATGCAGGTGGGCCTGCGAGATGGACCCTCAGTCTGTCCCGGAATTATGGTTCCGCGTGGGCACAAGCACTTGCTGATGGGCATCGCCGATGCGTACAACTTCTTTGTTATGGACCTGAAGAAGGACCTCTCGTTCGCATGGATCTCACCCGGGGCGGTGGCGCACCGGCGGTATCTTCGATACTGCGTTCTGGAGTCATGCATGCTTTCGCACATTGCCAACCGCTATGCAGCGCCGGTGCATGCGGCCTGTGTGTCCCGTGATGGGCGTGGCGTGCTGCTTTGCGGGAAGTCGGGCATGGGAAAATCAACCCTGGCGTTTGGATGCGCGCGCGCAGGATGGACGTACACCTCCGACGACGCGAGTTATCTTGTGTATGGCCGGAGCGATCGCCAGGTGCTGGGGCGCTGCAACTCCATACGGCTTCGTCCCTCGGCGGCGGATTTGTTCAGCGAAGTGAAAGGCAGGCCGCTGACGCCGCGCATGCAGGGCAAGCCCTCGATCGAGATTGAGACCCGCGAACTGCCCGCATTTCAAACCTCCGTGGAAACACGGGCTGACTTCATGGTGTTTCTCAACCGGCGACCGGGCGCTTCGCAGGAGCTGGCGCCCTTCCCGCGTGAGTTGGCCCACGCGTATTTGAAGCAGCATTTGAACTGGGACGAGGAACTGCGCCGGGAGCAGGTTGCGTCGGTCGAACGCATGCTGTCTGCCGAGATCTATGAGCTGCGCTATCACGATCTCGCGTGGGCGATTGACAGGCTGGAGCATCTGGTCCGGGAAAATCGCTGATCGCGATGCCGAAGGTTGTTGGGTGGATTTGGTTGCGGAGAGCGGCGCATGAACTGGCTTGATGGATGGCTTCGCGATGCCAGGGGAGTGGGCCGCGAGTTCTGGAAGTTTTACATCGCGGCGCTGTGCGTGGATATCGGGTTCGCGATGTACCTGTTCCTCTACAGCCTGTTCCTGCTGGATCTCGGGTTCGATGAGAGGCAGATCGGGTTGGTGGCAGGAGCCATGACGATCGGTGCAATGGTTGGCACACTGCCGGCCGGAGTTCTGGCGGAACGTTTCGGACTGCGGCCGATATTGCTGACCGGGTTTGTGATGACGCCGGCGATCTGCGCGGTGCGGCCGTTCTTTCCGAGCGAACATGCGCAGATTGGAATGGCATTCCTCACCGGACTGTTTCTGTGCACGTGGCACATGGGATATTGTCCGGCAACGGCTGCGCTGACGAACGAAGAGAACCGCACGTTTGGCTTCAGCATGATGTTTTCGACGGGGATTTCGACGGGCGCGCTGGCTGGCCTGATGGGTGGCGTGCTGCCGGGCTGGCTGATGCGCACGCATATCGGCCTCCATGCCGTGGATGCGAAGCGCGTGGTGCTGCTGCTCTGTTGCGCGATTTACGCGCTGGGCATCTGGCCTGCGTGGAAGCTGAGGCTGAGTTATGCCGGCGAGCGAAGGGGACCGTGGCGATTCGATCCCTTTCTCTATCGTTATCTGCCCGCCATTGCGCTATGGAGTCTCGCGGCGGGCGCATTTGTGCCCTTCGCACAGGTCTTCCTGGCACATCAGGTGCGTTTGCCGCTGGTGCGTATCGGCGAGGTGTTCTCGGCGGGCCAGATTGTGCAGGTTGCGGCCATTCTGCTGGCGCCGCTGTTCTTCCGGCGGTGCCGCCTGGTGGCAGGCATTGCATACACGCAGGCGGTCTCCGGACTGGCGTTGGCCGGTCTGGCGGGAGCGCACGGCATGCCGGGGGCTGTGACACTCTATGTGGCATTCATGGCGATCCACTGGATGGCGGGGCCGGGAATCTACAGCCTTTTGATGGACCGCGTACAGGAGAGCGCGCGGAGTTCCGCGTCGGCGGCGAACATTTTTACGACTTCCCTTTGCCAGGCGATCGCCTCTGCCGCGGCCGGAGCAGCGTACGTTCACTTCGGTTATCCGAAGGTCCTTGGGGCAATTGCCGCGGTCGCAGTATTTTCGTCCGGATGGTTCTGGTTGCTGCTGCGTGACAGAAGGGCGGCCCATGCCGTCGCGACAGCAACAGCCGACGCCAATTGACTCCGCGCGACGGTTTCTCGACGGCATTTTGCGAAGTGACAAGGAAGTGACAAACACTGTGCAGCCGGACGACAACTTGCGTTGACGCGACAGTTAGTGTCACTTACATGAAATCCGCAACTTGCAGCAATGCAACTCGTTGGGCCGGACGATGCGCGGTGGCGCTACTGGCGCTCGCGGTAGCCGGGCCTCTGGCACGAGGACAAGAAACACCCCTGATTACGGG
>DATNEM010000106.1:0-7919 GCA_035552995.1 Acidobacteriaceae bacterium
GGTGCGCGGGCTGGCCATCATGCCGGCGGCGACGATGATGAAGGCCAGCGGCACCAGCACGTAGGCGATGACGCTATACGGCTGCAGCCATCCGCCCTGGGTGCACAGAGTGGCGAAGCCGCCGAGGACGAATAGCACGACGCCGGCGCCCAGCCAGGCGAAGCGGCCGCGCATGGTGGCCTTGAGTTCCTCTGCGTAGAGCGTGGCGATTGCGGTCATGATTGGTCGAGCGAGACGTTGAAGCACGGCCCAGGTTACAGCGTGGATTTGTAGCAGCGGTTATGGATACGCAGGGCGGGAGTGAAAAGTTCCGTGGGTCCATCCTACCCAAGCGAAGCCTGGATGGGGCACCCGATTTTTAGATGGAGTTGCGGACGATGGAGGCGGCGATGGATTCGGACTTCGATTCGGATTGCGGGGCCTTGCGCTGTGGAGCGTCGCGGGCGGGGTCGTAGTAGAGCATGCGGCCGCAGCTCTCGCAGGTGGGGATCGTTGTCGACGTGGGCGAGTCGGGGGAGTTGTCGCGAAGATCGTTCCAGCGCTGCGGGCGAACCATCATGCGGCAGGCGGAGCACTGCTGGTCGAGCGCCTGGGCGACGGCGGTGCCCTTGGCGTGCGCGATGCGATCGTAGCTGGCGAGCGAGACGTCGCCGGTGGGCGATTGCGCGATGGCGGCGCGGAGCTGGGTGCGCTCGGCTTCGAGGCGCGCGAGATCGGCGCGGTCCGCGGCGGTGAGGTCGGTGGTGCGGGTGCGCTCGCGTTCAAGGGCGGCGGTCGCGTCGGCGAGTTCGGCTTCGGCGGCGGCGCGGTCGCGGTCCAGATTTTCGCTGCGTTCCATGGACTCGAGCTCGGCGTCCTCGATGCGGGAGATTTCGCTGCGGGCGAAGGCGGCCTCATGCTCCAGTGCGGTGAGCTGCGCGGTGGTGGTGGTCATGTCGAGCTTCTTCTGCGTGCGGGCGAGCTTCTCGCGCAGGTCGGCGATGTCGGACTCTTCCTTGCGACGCAGGGCTTCTTCTTTGGCGATGGCATCGAGCACCTGTGCGCGACGGGCGGCAGCATCTTTTGCGCGGGATTCGGCGCGGGCGAGGTCTTTGGCGAGCGCGGCGATCTGGTCGCGCAGGCCGCGCATCTGGTCGTCGTGCGCCTGGAGGTCGATAAGCTGGGCGAGATCTGGATGCATGAAGACTCCTGGGAGAGATGGGAGATTGAGGATAGCAGTCGATTGGCTACGCGCGTGCGTATTGACTGTCGCGAAGAGTACGTTTTTTTTCTGGTATATCTTGGCGGCTAAAATATCTGGAATGAGTGAGTTGCAGTCCAGTGACGCCTGTAAAATATTGATTCCAGATAATTTACGCGCAAAATATCCAGAATGAGCACGTTCGCCCAGTCGCAAGTGCAAGCTGCGTTCTCACGATCATTGGCGTAGAGGGGGCGGCTGATTTAAGGATAGCAGGCGGCGCAAAACTAAAATGCCACTCGCGCGAACAAAATAATCAGCGTGGATCGAATGAGTTGGAGGATTTTGGAGAGTGGGAGGGGCTTGACAAGGATTTTGGAGGTTCGAGGTTCGAGCGGGACGCGAGGGGGCGGAACGCGGCTTTCCGGTTTTAGGGAATGGAAAACGATCTCCGAGAAAGTTCTTGTGTATAGCGTAGCTATACGGCATACGATGCTTCAAAGGCGGGCATACAGCCGCATCATGCGAAGCGGCTGCTGAACGTGCTGAACGTGCTCGACGAAGCGAGCACGCCGGAGGAGATGAATGTTTCCGGCTGGAAATGGCACTCGCTCAAGGGCGACATGGAAGGTCATTGGGCAGTTTGGGTAGACCAAAACTGGCGGCTGACTTTTGCGTTTGAAGGCGCCGATGCCGTGCTCGTCGATTACCAGGATTATCACTAGGAGACGACCATGGAGATGTACAACCCGCCGCATCCGGGACTGCTGATCGAGGACATTCTGGAGAATGGCGAGCTGAAGATTGGCAATTCGGTGACGGCGCTGGCCAAGCACCTGGGCGTGACGCGGGCGGCGCTATCTCGCGTGATACACGGGCGGGCGGCAGTGTCGGCGGAGATGGCCCTGAAGCCGGAGGCGGCGCTGGGCGTGAGTGCGGACATGTGGCTGAAGCTGCAGAACAAGCGGGACCTGTGGGTGGCCTCGCGCAAGCGGCGGAAGAAGATCAAGCGGCTGGTGCCGGTGGAGCAGAAGAGGGCGGCGTAGGGGTTGGCCTTCGGTTGCGTTTGATTGTGGTCGCTGCGACTGCGTCTCCGCTCCGGCCTTCGGCAGAGAGGAAGCCGCTTGCGCGGCGGCTTTAATGGCAGGGCTAAAGCCCTGCCCTATCTCCGGCACGCATAAATGCGTGCCCTTCCGGTTCGTGGCATCGCGGCGGAGACGTTAGCTGCGGATGCAGATTCAGCGGGACCTGTGGGTGGCCTCGCGCAAGCGGCGGAAGAAGATCAAGCGGCTGGTGCCGGTGGAGCAGAAGAGGGCGGCGTAGGGGATGGCTGCGAGTTCTGAAGGTCACGAGTCGTGTTTGGCTAAATCGGTCGCAGCGCTATGCGCTTCGCTCGGGCCTTCGGCAGAGAGGAAGCCGCTTGCGCGGCGGCTTTAATGGCAGGGCTAAAGCCCTGCCCTATCTCCGGCACGCATAAATGCGTGCCCTTCCGGTTCGTGGCATCGCGGCGGAGACGTAGCTGCGGACGCAGATTCAGCGGGACCTGTGGGTGGCCCGAGCGCAAGCTGCGGAAGAAGATGAAAGCGGCTAGTGGGACGCGAAGCGGAGGCCGTAAGCTGAGAGCGTGCGGGTCACAAATCCGAAACAGGCCGATAGCGAGAAGATTGCAGCAGAGATTGCGCGCGGAGTACGGCCGGTGCTGCAGTTCAGCGAGCCGGCGGCGTATGAGGGGCCCATTCTGGAGGAGGTGAACCGATGCTGCGAGCGTTTTGGCGCGAAGGTCCATGTGCGGTTTTACGGAGGGTACGGCAATCGTGGCCGGTTCGATTGCCGGACGCTGCGCAAGATTCCGGCAGTGCAGTCATTGGGGATTGATTGCCTGACCTATGCGGAGCATGTGGAGGAATTGAAAGCTCTGGAGCGGCTGGAGGATTTCCGGTTCGGTGTTTTTGAGAGCAACGAGCCGAGGCTGCTGGAACATCCGTCGCTCGCGAGGTTGCGAGGGTTGATCGTGGGGCCGTCGCGGAGAGGCAACATTGATTTGGCGCCGGGTGGGGAAGATGGCGTTGCTCGAAGAGCTGGCAGTGTGCGGGCACACGCATCACCTGGACGCGGTTGCGGAAGCCGGCGCGATCCACACGCTTTCCCTGAACAGTATTCCTGCGAAGGCAGCCATCGGGTTCGTCTCGCGGATGAAGGGGCTGCGGTTGCTGACTCTGTTGCTGGGAGGGCGCGGCAGCCTCGGCGAGGTGCGGCATGAGGCGCTGGAGAGTTTGCGGGTGTGGCGTGTGCGCGGGTTCAGTGGGCTCGATCTGGGAAATTTTCCAGGGCTACGAGAGCTTTCGATCGAGGACCAGCTGCGCCTGACGGAACTGGACCTGGCTCCGGTGGCGGAGAGCCTTCGCAAGTTGAATCTATGGAATTGCAAAGGGCTGCAGCGGCTGCGCGGGCTGGAGCGGATGAAAGCGCTCGAGTATCTGTAGCTCGGGAAGACAGAGCTGAATGCGGACGATGTGATCGCGCGGACGCCGCGATGCGTGCGGGAGATGGCGCTGCGCGGATATGGCACGCGACGTGACAAGGAATTGGAGCAGAAGGTGAACGCGTCGGGGTTTGGGAAGGCGAAGTACAGGCCGTGAGCATGATTCTGGTGTAGCAGGAGAGTGCGGTTTGTACTCCTTGGGTGACGCCGCTATCTGGCGTAGGGATCGTATTTGATCTGGCCGGTCTTCTGGTCGCGGGAATAGTGCTTGGAAAACTGCCAGAATATCCTGGCGTACTCGGGGTAGAGCGCGTGGTTCAGGTTCTCCGTATAGCTGACGGCCACCATCGGGAAACCCTCGGCGTTGTCGATGTACCAGCGGGTGTTGTTGTACTCGCCGTTGAGCCTGATCTTCTCCATGCGGTCAGCCTTGAAGCCGGCGAGCGGGTAGGTCTTGAAGTCGTAGGTGACGGGATTCATGCCGTTGTAGCCGAGGAAGAGATTGATCTGGTTCTGGTAGCTGGTGGAGATGGTTCCCGCAGCCTGATCGAACGCGCCGCCGAGATCGAAGGATGAAGTGGTGAACATGATGGGGAGGTGGGCGTTTTTGAATTGGGCCACCTCCTTCGGCGTGCCGACGTAGGGGGATGACGCCATGGGGACCGCAGCGGCGAAGACGGAAGGGTCGCCGTTGATGGCCTGCAGGGTTGCGCCGCCTCCCAGCGAGTATCCGGTGACGTACACGCGCGCTGGATCGAGCGCCGGATAGGTCTTGAGCATGTACTTCACGAGGCGCGGGGCGACTTGCGGGATGACGCCTTCGGCCAATGGTGTCGCTGGGGCTGGCGCGCCGGGCGCTGGGCGCGGTCCCATGAGAGAGCCGGGGGTTTGGTGATCGGGCGCCACGATGGCGAAGCGTTCGTGGCCGGCGAGCGCGAGCAGGCCGATCTCGTCGACGAACTGCTCCATATCGTCGCCGCCGCCGTGCATGCCGAGCACCAGCGGCACGGAACCGGGCTTCGCGGTGTAGTTGAGGACTTCTGTGGGAAGGAACTCAACCCACGTCTGCAGGTATTCGCCGTTGGGCGCCTTTACGTTGCTGAACTCTTCGCTGCGCTTGTGGATCACGTGGATGCCATCGGCGGTTTTGCCGTCGATGACGGCGTCGCGCTCGCACAGTGAGTACGGGTCCTGGTCTCCTGCAGCGCCCTGATACGGAGTGGAGGCGGTGTAAAGGCCGGACTTGGTGACGGGGATGCGCATGGCCTTGATGAAGAGGTTGTAGTACGCATCCTTGACGTACTTGGCGGTATCGGCGTTGGCATCCTGCGCGACCATCACTTTCCTGAGTGGAAGCGACTGGTCATAGAAAGCCTCGACGCCGTTGAGCTTGGTGTATGCGTTGGTGTGGTCGGCGGCTTTGTATTTTTCGACGACGGCTTCGGGCGCGTTGACGAGATACACGGGAACGAATGTCGCGACCTGGCGGATGTTGTCCATGGCGCCGTTGATGAGCAGCATGCCGGGCACGCGGCCGATGAAGTCTAGATTTGTGGCGACATAGTTGTTCAGGAAGGTGGCTCCGCCGTCGATGCCGATGAGGTAGGTGTAGCCGAAGCCGCCGAAGTATTCGCCGTCGGAGAAGCTGGTGGTGACCTTGTTGATGGTGACGGAGCCCTTCTGGGTGAAGATGGCAGTCTGCAGCGCGTAGTAATTCTTCTGGTCGGCGGCGGTGAAGCCGGCCTTGGCGTCAGACGGGGTGACCAGGATGACGCTGCCCTTGGCCTGCTCGATGATGGTGATGAGGCCGAGGCCTTTGAGGTAGGCGAGCGCGTCGTCCTTGGCGGCGAAGGACTTGCCGCTGAAGACGAGGATGTCGGTATTCATGCGGGCGGCCGCGCGGCCTCCGTACATGTTGGCCGAGCGGTAGATGAAGGTTGTGCCCTGGGGGTATCCATCAAGCGCGGGATGCGACTTGTAGGTGCGGCCCTTGTTGCCGTCCAGGCCGCCGATGAAGGTTGGGCCGTTGACGCGCGCTTCCTCTAGCGTCTCAAACGTTGCGGGATTGTTGAGCGTGTTGGTGTAGTTGAGCGCAGATGCCTGCCGGGCGGAAAACGTGAATGACATTGCCGCCGTAATGAGTGCTGCAAACAACTGCTTCTTCAACATGCTTATCTCCAGAATGAAAATGTCCGTGGCTGCGTTTGTCTGAAAGCGAGGGAATTGCGGGGGCTGCGTCGCAGAAATTGTATCGGAGAGCAGAGGACCTTGGGCAGGGCTGACTCCGATGCTTCGACCTCGCGGCGCACATCGAAATCGAGGTCGTTGCCTATTTCGGTAAGGAGCTTAATCAGCGCATTTTCAGTCGCCATTTTTTCTCAGTTTCCAGAAGCTCAAGTCAATATCGGTACGGGATTCGTGAAGTCTGGACGATGGTCTTCTTTGAAAAGAATTCGTTCGGGTTCGGCGCGTTCGTTATGTGGTCCTTCAAGAATAGTTCGACTGAATGCTCTGCGATCATTGGCTCCGGATGCGGGCCTATAAAAACGCTGGAAAGTGATGGTTTCGCGCTGCTCGCGCACAGTGGAATCGGGCAATAGGGCAGGAGTCCGAACCGTCCCTTACGAAACTTCCACCCTTCTTTGCTAGTGGTCACGACTAGCCGCCATTCGTTTTCCTCTTTGAAGCCCTCGTCTTTGATTGCTGCCATGACGCCGTATGCCCGTTGCATCATTCGGAATAAATGGACAAGCCCCCCAAGCCCTTTGACTTTCTCTATCTGTTGCCAGCTCTTCTCAAAGTAATCGGCTACTGCGCAGATCAGTTCCTGCTTTTCCCGTTCCTCGTATACGCATTTGACGAGGAATAGCTTGCCACTTTTTCTCCGCGCGTAACGCAGATTGTCAAGACTGAAGCCCAGAGAATAGCCGTTGCCACGCGGAGCGTATGCTCGCCATTGGCTCAGTTGGTTACCTTCGGTTGAGAACGAGGCGATGCCAACTTCTACCTCTTCAGCTTCGGGTCGTTTCCTCTCCCACTGATCTAAAAGATCGTTCCATATGGTCTTAGCGGCACACGACTCATCTTTAGCGCGCCTTCTCGCTTCTTCTTGCAATAGATACATCGCATGAACGAACTCCCGCGAGTCATTGAGATGGCGGATGCTTGTGGCCCAGATTTCCCTGCCTCCGAGAATTCCTATTAGCCCCTCTGCATCTGTGTAGTGAAATAGCTCCGCAGATGGTCGTTGCAATAAGAACTCAATGATCGTTCGCATGTCCAAAATATACGTCGTGGTCGCAAGTCTACGCACCCAGTTCGGTGCGGATGGCATCGGCGATGGCGGTGGCGTGGTGGTGCATGTCGGGTTCGGATTCGGCTTCGATCATGACGCGGGCGAGGGATTCGGTGCCGGAGTAGCGGATGACGACGCGGCCGGATTCGGCGAGGTCGCGCTCGGCGGCGGCGATGGCTTGGGCGACCGCGGGGATCTGGTCGAGCGGGGGCTTGGAGCGGACGGGCACGTTGACGATGGTCTGCGGGAAGGTTTTGAGGTCGGCGGTGAGTTCGGCGAGCGAGATGCCGCTGCGGTGGACGATGTCGAGGACGAGGAGCGCCGTGAGGAGGCCGTCGCCGGTGGTGGAGCGGCCGGAGAAGATGATGTGGCCGGACTGTTCGCCGCCGAGGGAGGCGCCGGTGGCCTGCATCTGCTCGAGGACGTACTTGTCACCGACGGGCGCGCGGAGCATTTTGATGGCGGAGCGGCGGAGCGCGGCTTCGAGGCCCATGTTTGACATGGTGGTGGCGACGACGGTGGAGGCGGCGAGCAGGCCGCGGGCGGCGAGGTCGCGCGCGGCGAGCAGGAGGACGGCGTCGCCGTTGACGACGCGGCCGGTGTGGTCGGCGAAGAGGGCGCGGTCGGCGTCGCCGTCAAACGTGATGCCGAGGGCGGCGGAATGTTTTGTAACCTCTTTGGCTACGATTTCCGGGTGAAGCGCACCGCAGCTGGCGTTGATGTTGCGGCCGTCGGGCGAGGCGTGGGTGAGGATGACCTCGCCGCCGTTGGAGCCGGGCTGCTCGTAGAGTTCGGCGAAGAGCTGCGGAGCGATGGCGGAGGCGGCGCCGTTGGCGCAGTCGACGACGATCTTTTTGCCGTCGAGAGAGAGGCCGGGGACGGCGGCGAGGAGGAACTGCGTGTAGTCAGTGCGGGTGGAGTCGTCGATGGTGAGGGACTGGGGACTCGGGACTCGGGACTGG
>DATNEM010000107.1:0-3348 GCA_035552995.1 Acidobacteriaceae bacterium
GATCGTGGATGAAGCGATCGACAAATGCCCGAGCGTCAAGAACGTCATCGTCTACCAGCGCGAACCCGGAAAGACCTCAGCCGCGATGAAGGCTGGCCGCGACATCTGGTGGCACGATGCGATGGCGACCGCAGCCGCGGATTGCCCCGCCGAGCCGATGGACGCCGAGGACCTTCTCTACATCCTCTACACCTCCGGCACGACCGGGAAGCCGAAGGGACTCGTCCATACCACCGGCGGCTACTCCGTCCAAAGCTACCTCACAACAAAATATGTCTTCGACCTCCGCGAAGATGACGTCTACTGGTGCACGGCAGATTGCGGCTGGGTCACCGGCCACAGCTATGTGGTCTATGGCCCGTTGCAGTGCGGCGCGACCGTGATGATGTACGAAGGCGCGCCGAACTTCCCGGAGAATGACCGCTTCTGGAAGATCATCGACGACCACAAGGTCACCATCTTCTACACCGCGCCGACCGCCATCCGCGCGTTCATCAAATGGGGCGATGAGTGGGTGCGCAAGCATTCGCTGGCCTCACTGCGGCTGCTCGGCACAGTAGGCGAGCCGATCAATCCCGAGGCGTGGATGTGGTACCAGCGCGAGATCGGCAAAGACCGCTGCCCCATCGTCGATACATGGTGGCAGACCGAGACCGGCACTATCATGATCACGCCCATCCCCGGCGCGGTGCCGACCAAGCCCGGCTCAGCGACGCGTCCATTCTTCGGAATTGTTCCTGAAGTTGTTACAAAAAAAGGCCATGCCGTTCCAGCCGGACAAGGCGGCCTGCTTGTCATCCGCAAGCCGTGGCCATCCATGGCGCGCACCGTTTGGGGCGATGCGGAGCGCTACCGGCAAACCTACTTCTCGGAGATCCCCGGCAGCTACTTTACCGGCGACGGCGCGCGTTGCGACGCGGACGGCTACTACTGGCTGATGGGGCGTGTCGACGACGTGATCAACGTGAGCGGACACCGCCTGGGCACCATGGAGATCGAGTCGGCGCTGGTCGCTCACCCCAAAGTCGCTGAGGCCGCAGTCGTCGGCCGCCCCGACGACCTCAAAGGCCAAGCCATCGCGGCGTTCGTCACGCTCGAAGGCGGGCAGCAGCCGAGCGAAGAACTGCGGCAGGAGTTGCGGCAGTGGGTGGCCAAGGAGATCGGCGCGCTGGCACGGCCAGACGATCTCCGCTTCACGCAGTCTCTGCCCAAGACCCGCTCCGGAAAAATCATGCGCCGCCTCCTGCGCGAACTGGCCACGACCGGCGACGTGAAGGGCGATACCACCACGCTTGAAGACTTCAGCGTGCTCGCCAAACTCCGCGAGGGCGACGAATAAAAAGACGACGGGCAGAGGACACTCGCATTACTGCGCGAAAGGAGTGTTCTCTGCCCGCTTATCTTGTTTGCGCTGGCGATTCCAGGATGGTACCGCTAGCAGCTTGGGGAGGGTTGCTACTACGCGACCGCGTTGGTCAGCGAGTTGCCCACGCCGTTGAACGTGTTGCCGATGGAGTTGGCAAGGCCGTTCATCGCCGCCACTGCACCGAGGCCAACCAGGGCCGCGACCAGCGCGTACTCGATAAGGTCCTGACCGGACTCTTCCTGCAGGAACTGCTTGAAAAGCTGCTTCATGATGTTCTCCTTCACCACAGATATTCGAGACGCTCGTCCGACAAGCCGAGGGACCCGCGGAATGATTTGAGCCTAGGATGTGCAAAAACATTTCGACATCCCGCGAACGATGTAGTGTGCAAAAAAATGGTGTAGCTGTCTGTGGCCTGAACGGAACTCCACAAAAGTCACCGTCGGTTGACCCTCTGGTCACCCCTGTGCAGGTGCGGCTTCAGCCGCTGAGGTTGTTTTCTCGGCAGCATCGCCCTCACTCCATGAAAAGGGCCCCTGACCAGGGGGCCCCGATGTGCGAAGGTATGGCGTAAATCTCAGGTTGGGCGCGCCGGGCCAGCGATCGCGCAATGGTGAGGAGCGTGCTGCATCCCTTAGGACTGCAGACTACGCTACGGCGTTGGTGAGTGCGTTGCCCACACCGTTGAAGGTGTTGCCGATCGAGTTGGCGAGGCTGTTCATGGAAGCCACCGCACCGAGGCCTACGAGGGCCGCGACCAGGGCGTATTCGATCAAGTCCTGACCGGACTCGTCGGAGATCAGGTTGCGCATCAGCTGCTTCATTGGGTTGTCATCCTTGTTCGTTGGTTTATGCAACACTCCGGGAAGAGGGCTGGCATTCCGTTGAGCATAGGGTGCCGCACTCGCGGCGCATATCCCCGAAAGGTGGGAATTAGAGGGCCCGAGAGTAACGCCATTCCCACGCATACTCCGGCAGTCACCTGCGGCATTGACGATCCGGTTAATGCGGAGTTACAGCAGATTGCTGGCAGGGCGCGTGGGCAGCGTGAAGTGGAAGGTAGACCCTTTGCCGAGCGTGCTGGTGGCCCAGATGCGTCCGCCATGCTGCGCGACGATGGAGCGGCAGATCGCGAGGCCGAGGCCTGTGCCGCCCATGGTGCGCGAGTCGGATGCGTCCACCTGGTGGAAGCGCTCGAAGATGGACTCGAGCTTGTCCTCGGGCACGCCGCGGCCCTGGTCGCGCACCTGGATTTCGGCCTCGTTGGCATCGGTGCGACGCGCGCGCAGATGAATCTCGGTGCTCGGCGGCGAGAACTTGATGGCGTTCGAGATGAGATTGGAGAGTGTCTGGAGCACGCGGTCCGGGTCTGCCCACACGTTGACGCCCTGCGAGTTGAACGTGATGCGGATTTGCGCCTTCGACGCCTCCGCCTGCTGCAGGCTGGCGGCGCGGCGGAACAGGTCGTCGGCGGAGCACATGGTGGAGTGCAGCTCGGCCTTGCCGGAGCCGATGCGCTCCAGCTCAAGGATGTCGTTCACCAGGCGCACCAGGCGGTCCGTGTTGCCGGTGGCGATGTCGAGCATCTGCCGCAACTTCTCCGGTCGCGTATTCAGTGAGCCGCCGGTGATGAGGCCAAGCGCGGCGCGCAGCGAGGTGAGAGGAGTCCGCAACTCGTGCGAGACGGTGGAGATGAACTCGTCCTTCATCCGGTCGAGGGCGCGGCGCTCGGTGGTGTCGGTGAAGGCGACGACCACGCCGACCGCTTTGCCGCTGGCCTTGGCTTCAGCGGACTCTGCGGATGCAGATTGCGCGCCGGCATCGCCAGTGGTTGCGTCGCCCGTGTCCCGCTCGCGCTCGGCGGCGGTTTCGATCTGCGGCCGCGCGACGTATTCGACGGAGAAGCTGCCGCCGTCCTTGCGCCAGAAGATGTCCCTCGTCACCCGCGTGGTCGAGAGGTCAAGGACCGCATTCCGGATCGG
>DATNEM010000108.1:0-13638 GCA_035552995.1 Acidobacteriaceae bacterium
ATCGGCCATGAGCTCACGCACGGCTTCGACGACGAGGGCCGCAAGTTCGACGCCAAGGGCAATCTCGACAACTGGTGGACACCCGACGATCTCAAGAACTTCACGGCGCGCACCGACTGCCTGGTGAAGGAATACTCCGGCTTCACCGCGGTCGACGACGTGAAGGTCAATGGCCAGCTCACCCTCGGCGAAAACACCGCGGACAATGGCGGCCTTCTGCTCTCCTTTATGGCCTACATGCAGCGCGCGAAAGAGACCGGCCAGGACCCAAGCGCGAAGATCGGCAACTTCACCGGGCCGCAGCGCTTCTACATCGGCTTCGCGCAGAATTGGTGCGAGAACACGCGCCCGCAGGCGATCCGCTCGCAGGTGCTCAGCGACCCACACTCCCCGGACCACATTCGCGTCGATGGCGTCGTGGTCAATCAGCCCGGCTTCGCCGCAGCATTCGGCTGCAAAGCCGGCACACCCATGGTCCCCGCCAACTCCTGTCGCGTCTGGTAAAGACAGGGCTGCCACAGATTCACTCGGTCGCTTTGTGTTTGCATGGAATAGATGCGTCCCCGCCCCTCCCGCCCTCTCGGCTTTCTTGCCTGCGCGCTCGCCAGTTCTTTTTGGGGATGCGGCTTCTTCTTCGGCAAGATCGCTCTCGCCGAGATGAACGTCGGCGCAATGGTCTTCTACCGCTTCGCCTTCGCGTCGCTGGTGCTCGCGCCATTCCTGTTCACGCATCGCGCCAGATTCAATCGCGCCGAGTGGCGCGCGCTCCTCATCTGCGCCTTCCTCGGCATCCCGCTGCAGTTTCTCTTCCAGTTTTCCGGCCTCGCGCGCACCACCGTCTCGCACGCCTCGCTGATGATCGGCACCATGCCTGTGCTGCTCGCCGTTGCCGCGACCCTCTTTGCGCATGAGCGCATGGACGTCACCGGATGGCTTTCGCTCGCCGTCTCCACGCTCGGCGCGGCGCTCATCGTCTTCGGGCATGAACCCGCATCCCGCGCGGCCTCTGCCCACATCACCGCGCAAATCTCCACGCCCACGCTCACCGGCGATCTGCTGGTCGTCGTCTCGCTGGTGATCGCGCTTGGCTGGGTGCTACTCAATAAGCATCTCGTCCAAACGCATTCCGCGTTCACCGTGACTGCGTATGTCACCGTCGCGGGCACGCTGATGCTGGCCGCCGTCGTCCCTGTCCTCTACGGCGTGCCACCCATCGCTCACATATCCTTGCGCGCCTGGATCGCCCTCGCCGCGAGCGGCCTGCTGTGTACAGCGTCAACCACGCTGCTCTGGAACTGGGGCATCAAGCAGGTCCCCGTCTCGGAGGCCGGCGTGCTGCTCAACATGGAGCCGTTGGTCGGCTCCGTGCTCGGCGTATTGCTTCTCGGCGACACGCTCGGCCCATCCGCGCGCTTCGGCGGGGGACTCATCGTGGCCGCGGCAATCGCGATCACCACACTCTCCCGAACGCGCGTGCGCGAGCAACTGCCCACGCCCTAACTGGTCTTTGGCTAGGCGTACAGCGCTGCCTCGAATTGCTGAAACGCCGCATCGGACCACGCATGGCTAGAACGGTTCCACACGTCACCCTGGTCCGCAAGAAAGTTCGGAAAATTCGACCGGCAGTAGCCGCAGCGTGCCGCAAAGTCGAACAGCGCCTGAGCCGCTCCGTCGAGATAGAGGACGGCCTTCTGGCCGTCACGCGACCAGTCGATGGAAACAATCCGCTCCACAGCGCTGCCATCCGCGCCCTTCTCCACCGCAGCGACGTTGTAGATCAGCATCGCATCCAGAATGCTGTCCTCCAGCTTCTCGTGCGAGCGGTCACAGGCGTAAAAGTAACCGCTGACGCCCTCGTCTTCGAACACAACGGTCCACGGCACCGAGTTCGATTCAGACGCAAGGAACGCGCGGCCTGGGGTGAAGGTTAGCGATTGCATGGCTCTATCTTAACCATTCATTTGAGTCGCAGTATTCGCTCAGCCTGCAATCAGCGCGAGCGTCAGCATGCACTCCAGCGCCTGCGCCACCAGGATGCCGCCGGTGAGCACAAGGAAAAGTTTGCGTTGCCGCGACTCCAGCGCATCGGCAAAGACGCCGCCGACAAACGTGAACAGAAACGGCAGCGCCCACAGCCACGGACTGCTCACCACCTGGGTCGTCAGCAGCGGCGCCAGAGCAAGGACCACCAGCAATGGCGCGGTATTCCCGAAGTAGCGGCTGCGGCGGCTTGTCGCATAAACCAACACCGCTACTGCGGTCGCAATCACAATAGGAAGGTTCGAGACATCCGTAACAAACCGTGCAAGGCCCGCAGCTGAGAACCAGATCCGCGCCGATCCGCCCGTAAACACATAACTGAATGCCGGCAAGCGAAAGCTGTAAAAGGCGAAGACAATCGCCAGCGCGCCAACCGCCGACAGAATCAGGACCTGCATCGCCGCGCTGCGGCGGTACTCCGCCAGATACATCATGAACACAAGCGCAGCGACGAACCCGAAGATCGCGGCCAGCAAATGGGCCGCAGCCGTCAGTCCCAGCGCCAGGGTGAGCAGCGCGATGCGCGGCCGCCACTTCCGCCGTGAACCCTGCATCGCGTGGGCCACGCCGATGGCGGTGTAGACAGTTCCGTAAAGCCCCCACATCGCAAGCACGTCGTTGTTCGGCATGACTGCCATGCTGACAACCGCTGGGCAGAAGCAGTAAAGCCCCAGCGCGAAGAAGCCGCCTTCATTGCCGAACAGCCGCCGCGCCACCCACCACAAGCCGCCGCCGAGCCACAGCGCGAAAAACACAAACGGCAGATGGATCAGATAGACGACGCTCGCCAGCTGGTGTCGCGCCTCCCACGTCGAGCCGTTGAGCGCTCCGCCCGCATACAGCCGGTTGGCAGGCGCGCGGAAGTGGTCGGCCGAAAGCAGGACGAGGCGCTCAAGCGTCAACGGCAAACCCGCGGCGCGATACGCAAACGTCCCGTCGCCGTTAAGATTGCCGCAGGTCGTGAAGTATCCGGCCAGCGGCGAAGGGCGCTCCCACATCTCGCGCCCGCACCGCGCATAGCGATAATCGCTGGTGGAAAGCTCCTGGTGATGAATCACCCACAGGCATTCGCCGAAAAAGCACAGCAGCAAAAGCGCGGCGAGGCGCTGCGGCCGGCCGATGTGGATGCGAAACAA
The DNA here is from genome assembly GCA_035552995.1 of Acidobacteriaceae bacterium. Classification (GTDB taxonomy): domain Bacteria; phylum Acidobacteriota; class Terriglobia; order Terriglobales; family Acidobacteriaceae; genus Edaphobacter. The sequence goes on from DATNEM010000108.1 coordinate 3,177, forward strand.
CTTCATGCGATGGCCGGACAGGTGGGGCGCGTCTCTCTCACTGGTCTCTCAAATTTGAGTGTATCGCGCCGTATGGTCGCTCTTCGTCGAGACTAAGTCAGACAAAGGCGCGCGTACTGTACCGCTGCCTGTCTCGTATGTCACACCTGGATTGTAGTTTAGCGGCTATAAACCGCGGTGAGTCGGGTCAAAACTAAAGTTGGCTAGCAAACAACGCGCCCATCGGCAACTTCATCCATCCGTTCATGATCTGTGCCTGGTCCAAGCCGAAGGCGGTACTGCTGGTCGCGTCACTCGCGGCAACAGGATTTATTTACGGCCAGGGCGCACAGCCGCCCGACCTCCCTAATGCCCCAGGTACAACGCAACCTTTTGCTGCTCCCAAAGACCAAAGCGCGATCGACACCACGGTTCCGGCGAGTGAAGCATCGGCAGGAATCGGCACAGGAGAGGTAGAGCGAAGCAAGCCGTACCTGCACCGCAACGTTCCGCCGGGGGAAGGTCTGCAGCCTCTTACCGCGGGTCAAAAGTTCGAATTATCTATCCGGAGCCGCTTCTCTGCCGGTGCTTTCGCGGGCGCGCTTTTCGGAGCGGGTTGGAGCCACCTCAACAATAGCCGGCCGCATTATGGCTCCGACCGCGGTGCCTTCGGTGAGCGATTGGGCGCCGCGGAACTGAAACAGGCGAGCGAGTCCTTTTTCACTTCAGGGCTTTATGCCGCCGCTTTTCATGAAGACCCCCACTATTACGTGATGGGTTCCGGACAGGGCCACAGCATAGCTCACCGGGCCATCTATGCTGCGACGAGGGTCGTCGTCACACGCACAGACAGCGGTGGTACCAGCGTCAACTTCGCCAAGCTCGCAGGGTTGGCAAGTTCCAATGCGCTCGCGAATGCCTATTACCCGGTGCAGGATCGAGCCGTTAGCAAGACCGTCACTGCATTCGCGACGAATCTGGGCACTTCTGCGCTGTCACTCGAATTGAGTGAGTTTCTTCCCGATGTGTTCCACGCCATCCACCACAAGCACGGGGATTGACGGGGCGCCGCTGCCTAACAGCCCTTTCGATTCGCCCAAACCCCAAGTACGCATCGAACGTATATGCAAACCGGCACGATTGCAGCAAAAGACACCCTGATCGGCTCGAAGCCTGGCCTCAATATTCTCGATTTACTGCGCCCTTATCGGCGTCAGCTTTGGTTTGGCCTGCTCGCCATCGCGGGCGAGAGCGCCGCCGATCTGCTCCAGCCATGGCCTCTCAAGATCGTGCTGGACAACGTACTGCACTCCAAAGGCAAGCACGGCTGGCTTAACGAACTCATTGACAAGACAGCGGGCGCGAACCCCCTCAACGTCCTCGTCTTCGCCTGCTGCGCCGTGCTGATCATTGCGCTTCTCGATGCGGTCTGCTCTTACTTCGACAAGTACCTTACTACCAGCGTGGGCCAATGGGTCACGCATGATCTGCGCCGCCTGATCTACACCCAGGTGCAGCGGCTCTCGCTTGCCTACCACGATCAGCAGCCCACCGGCGACCTCATCAGCCGCGTTACCGTCGACATCGACGCGATCCAAAGCTTCATTGTGTCCGGACTGCTGGGAATTCTGGTTAACGTGGTGACGCTGGTAGGCATGGTCGTCGTCATGCTCTACATCAACTGGCAGTTCGCGCTCATCGCGCTCGCCGTGGTGCCGCCGCTCTTCTTCATCGTCTACACCTACACCCGCCGCGTGAAGAAGGCATCACGCGAGGTGCGCAAGAAGGAAGGAAAGATGATCTCGCTGGTGGAGGAGGTCGTCACCTCCATGCGTGTGGTGAAGGCCTTCGCGCGCGAAGACTACGAGATTCGCCGCTTCGTGGGCGAAAGCCAGGATGCCGTGGAGGCTGCTCTGCGCGCTCGCGCTCTCAAAGCCCGTCTCGTTCCCATCGTCAACATCGTTACCGCGATCGGCACCTCCGCGGTGCTCTGGTTCGGCGCGCGCATGGCCATGCGCGGCGAATTGGAAATCGGTTCCATGGTCGTCTTCCTCTCGTATCTCGGCAAGATGTACAAGCCCATGCAGGAGATTTCCAAAACCATGGACACCTACTCCAAGGCCGAGGTCGGTTACGACCGCATTCAGGAGATTCTCCGCAGCGGCGACGAGATCCACGACGAGCCGGGAGCGCGCCCCGCGCCGCGCTTCACCGGCCAGATTGACCTCGTCCACGTCGACTTCGCCTACAAGGAAGATGAGGAGGTGCTGAAAGACGTCAACATGCACGTGGATGCCGGACAGATGGTCGCGCTGGTCGGCCCCACAGGCTCCGGCAAGACAACTATCGTCAATCTGATCGCCCGCTTCTACGATCCGGTCTCAGGCTCGGTCAAAATCGATGGAACCGATGTTCGCCACTACACGCAGAAGTCGCTGCGCAGCCAGATCAGTTTCGTTCTACAGGACACTGTGCTCTTCAGCGGCACCATCTGGGACAACATCGCCTACGGCCGCCCGGATGCAAGTGTCATGGAGATTGTCAAAGCCGCCGAGACGGCAAATGCGATGGAGTTTATCGAGAAGCTGCCTGCGGGATTCGACACCACCGTCGGTGAGCGCGGCGTGACACTCTCCGGCGGCCAGCGCCAGCGCATCGCCATTGCGCGAGCGATCGTGCGCAATACGCCCATCCTGATCCTTGACGAGCCGACCTCAGGCCTCGATGCCGCGTCTGAACAACTCGTCTTCGATGCCCTCGACCGCCTCATGGAGGGCAAAACATCCATCGTTATCGCGCATCGCCTTTCGACGATCCGCCGCGCCAGCTGCATTTACGTCATCGACAGCGGCGGCATCGTGGAGACCGGCACGCACGACGAACTCATCCAGCATGAGGACGGCCTGTACCGCAAGCTGCATGAGATCCAATTCAATGCGGAGGAAACGCCTGCTCCGGCTGCCGCCCCAGCAGCGGCAAGCGCATGATCCTTCTCAAATCCTCACAACGCAGCTGCCTTTAGAGCCCCTGCAGTTCGTGGATACGGCTCTCGATGATGCCAACGTACGCTTCGATCTGGTCCGGCGGAAAATGCCCGGCGCGAAACGCATCCACAAGCTGCTGGTGTGACAGCTGTCCCAACTGCGAACCCATCCACTTGGCATCCGCACGCGGCACATTATCCCCAATCCAGTCGAATCCCACACGCGAGGCATAGTCCTTGCTCTCTGGGATCCCTCCCATCTCAATCAACCGCGCGGTGGGCGGCTTCGGTGTCGCGAAGTTGACCTCCGTGTCCGTCTCGTGCGTGATGAACTTCGATTCCTTAAACGTCCCAATGTTCCCCTTTGATCGCGCCACCGTCCAGCTCAGTCCGTTGGTGCCGAACGTCGCGCCCACATCGCTCACCAGCAAAATATCCTGCCCGGTTTTTTTGTCGCGAAAGACGGCATTGTTCACGTCCTTCAGGTCCCAGTTGTTCATCACCGCCATCATCACCCGGAGCCCATTGAACTCGCGCGTCTTCATGAAGGGATTGTCCTTCCACTGCCAGATGCCGATCTTCTTCTGGCCTTCCGGCTTGCGGGCGAAGCGCGCCTGTTCGATATGGCCATGCTTGGCGAGCTTCCTGCCGCGGCTCAAATGCAAGCCCTGCACGTCGGCCGACTCCAATACATAGTCGTCATTGACGTAATAGCCCATCGCCCACAGCAGGCGCGACGCGACCACCTCCGGCCGCGCTTCCACGCCGAGCTTTACCCGCCACTTTTTGCCATTGGCATCGCGCGCATCGAATTTTGGATTGGTCCCATGCTTGTCCTCAGCCTCGAACGTAAACGGCGGCGCGGGTTGGCCTTCCTTGCCGCCCTGGCCGTAATAGAGATCGAGGGACGCGATGTTGCCGGGGTCGCGCCAAAGAACTGGATTTTGCAGATCCCCCGCCTTCAGGACGGAGTCATTGTCCTTCTCTTCCTTATCTGCGCTGTCCTCAGACCGTGAGGGTATGCCGGCCTTATGATTCCCGGCAGGTTGAGCGTCGGAATCGGCCGGCGGTTGGCTCGTTCCCGGCTGCACATCGGACACTGCCGACGGCTGTGCGTCTGTCGATGAAGGCGACTGGCTCTGGGCTGAGAGAAAGAGGGGAGAGATGAGGAATGCGAAGACCAAACTACAGTGCTTACAGGACATGCGACGTTCTCCATAACTGCTCATCAGTTAGAGACCGATTCGTTCCCGCAAGAGGCCTGTGTCTGCGAGATAACCATTTATCCATCAAACTGCATCTTCTTTCCATGGAGTCATATGCCCTCGGCGAATTGACGGCTAAGAAAGGGAACGTGTGAAGCTGCTCATTCAACCGGACCAGGGGATCAAGCCTCTGTTGGAGGCGCTTGGCAAGGCTAAAAAATCCATTCGGATCCTGATCTTCCGTTTCGACCGCGCGGAGATCGAGAAAGCCCTCGTTGCCGCCGCCGGACGCGGTGTGCGGGTGCAGGCCCTCATCGCTCACACCAATCAGGGCGAAGAACGCAACCTCCGCCGACTGGAGTCGCGACTGCTCGCCGAGGGGATCACTGTCGCCCGAACGGCCGACGATCTCGTCCGCTATCACGGCAAGATGATGATCATCGACGACAAGCTGCTCTATCTGCTTGGCTTCAACTTCACGCACCTGGACATCGATCTGAGCAGGTCATTCGGCGTCGTGATCTCGAAAGCAGGCCTGGTGAAAGAGGCCGTGCGCCTCTTCGACTGTGATTCGCGCCGCCAGAAATTCACCAACCCGGCAAAAGATCTGATCGTTAGCCCCATCAATGCACGCAAGCGGTTGACCGAATTCATCTCGGGCGCAAAGAAGCAGCTGCTGATGTATGAGATGAAGCTCAGCGACCGCGACTTCCTCAAGCTCCTGAACAAGAAAATCTCCCAGGGAATCGAGGTCCGCATCCTGTCGCGCTCTTCGGCGAAGAGCAGCGCCATTCCCGTGCGCCGCCTTCCCTCGCGGCTGCATCTGCGCGCGATCCTGCGCGACGGCAACTCCGCCTTCCTCGGCAGCCAGAGCCTCAGCAAGCTGGAACTCGAAGCCCGCCGGGAGATCGGCGCAATCTTTCGCGATAAGAAGATCGTCAAAGAGATGGAGGCAATCTTCGAGAAGGACTGGAAGCAGTCCGAGCCGGTCATCGGAAAAGAGGCTGCTACCAATGCATTTAATGTTCCGGCGAAGAAGGTGGCCAAAGAGGTAGCTAAGCAGATTTCCATCAAGCCGGTCGTCGAGCAGATGCTTGACAAGGTAATCGACACCAAATCCGACGTGCCCTTCGAACCGGCGGAGGTGGCGCAAACCGTACGCGACGCCTTCCGCGACGAAGTTCACGGCGCTGTAGCGACTGCTCTCGAAAAAATGGTGGTCAAGGCCGCTCGCGAAGAGGACGAGAAACACGCCGCATCCAACGGCAAAGGCTGACGCGCAGCGAGGAGGATCCCATGAATTCATCCTGTGAATTCAGGCAGCAAACGCAATCGATGCAAATGCGCATCCTTCGTGGAGCGGCGTCGCTGGCGCTGTCGATACTGCCCGCTGCGCCATATTTTGCCCAGTCGCCTGCGTTACTTCAGGCGCCCTCGGTCGATCTGCAGAAAGACCAGCAGAAGGCCTTGAACGATTTTTCGCGCAAAGTGAAGCAGTATCTGTCCATGGAACATGGCCTTCCGGCGGAGAAGATGAAGCAGACCACCGACGTAGCGGAATTGACCCGTCAGCGCGATGCGCTGCGGCAAGCCGTCCAGAAGGCGCGACCCAATGCCAAACAGGGCGACTTCTTTACACCGGAGGCTGCGGCGGCCTTCCGCAGCCTGCTCCGCCAAACCATGTCGGGTCCGGAGGGCGCAAAGATTCGCACCAGCCTGGCGCATGCCGAACCGGGCGCCTCCTTAAACCTCAAAGTCAACGCTGTCTATCCAGACGGGGACGGCCGGCCGCTTCAGTCCGTCCCGCCAACGCTGCTTTTAAATCTCCCGGTACTGCCCAAGGGACTGGAATACTGCATCGCAGGAAAGACCCTCGCGCTGCGCGACACGAGCGCCAACCTTGTGGTCGACCTGCTTCCGAACGCACTGCCCTGATGGAGGGCTTCGACAGTGACCCGTATCGCCAGAACCCTGCTGCTGCCGCTGTTTCTCGCCGCATCTCCGGGGATTTTCACTTATCCGGCCATACCTGCCCTCTCGCAGACGCCTGCACCGGAGCTTCGCTTCCCCTTGAAGGATGGCGCTGTGCGCTGGGCTGTCATCGGCGACAACGGCACAGGCACGCAGCCCGAACAAGGCGTGGCCGATCAGATGCAGCGCTACTGGACCGCCGTGCACTTTGACTTCGTCACCATGGATGGCGACAACATCTACTACGGCCACAAGCCCAGCGATTTCCAAAAAAAATTTGAGCTGCCCTACAAGGCTTTGCTGGATGAGGGCGTCAAGTTCTACGCCTGCCTCGGCAACCACGACGACCCGAAGTTGGAAGAGAACTACAAGCCCTTCAATATGGGCGGAAACCGCTACTACACCTTCCGCAAGGGCGACGTGGAGTTCTTCGTCCTCGACAGCAACTACATGGACCCACCCCAGCTTGCATGGCTCGCCGACAAGCTCAAGAACTCCAATGCCGGATGGAAGATCGCCTACTTCCACCATCCCCTGTTCACCGATGCCAAGTATCACGGGCCTGATGTAGACCTGCGCAAACAGCTCATGCCGCTCTTCGTGCAGTCCGGGGTCAACGTGGTCTGGAGCGGGCATGAGCACGTGTATGAGCACCTCAAGCCGCAGGATGGGATCAACTTTTTCCTGGAAGGTAACTCCGGCGAACTGCGTTTCCACAACCTTCGCCAGCCGGATGATCTTGACATCACCGGCTACGACACCGACCGCACCTTCATGCTGGTGCAGGTATCCGGAAACCAGCTTGACTTCCAGGTAGTTGCAGCCTCGGGCCAGATCGTCGACTCCGGCTCGCTGACCCGCCAGAAGCCGCCAGCGCAAACCGCCGCATCCAATTAGCCGCCGCCTTCTCCAGCGCGACTGATCGCAATTTCACTGTTTCGGCCCGCGCAAGCCATCCAAACCGGCCATGGGTTACGAGAGATTGCCCGTCTGATGACGAATGGTGGAACGGCGGCGCCACGCGGTGATTTAGTCTGCAAGGAGATTCACCTGTTCGATTGCAAGACCTTCTTCCCACCGTCCCCGCCGCGCACCATTGGGACAAAACGGCCTTTTTCCGAGCCAGAGACACGAAGCGCGCACGGTCGCGCGGTGATCCTCTCTCGTAAACAGGCTGGTCTGTGTGCAACCCGCACAAGGGGTTTGATCCTTGGCACCCGCGCGTCTTCTGCTGGTCGACGACGATGAGGCCGTCCTGTCCGCGCTCGGCGCGATCCTTGAGGCTCACGCCTTCGAGGTTGCGACGGCCGGCAACGTCACGGATGCGCTCAAGCTCATCACCACTCAGCCGTTCGACGTCTTGATCAGCGATCTGCACATGCCCGGAGCGGGCGATGGCCTGATCGTCGCCGGCGCCATGCGGCACCTCAATTCGCGGGCAGTGACCATCCTTCTTAGCGCGAACCCGGACATGGCGCGCGCCACCGCTGCCATCCTCAGCCAGGCCGACGAGATCCTGATGAAGCCCGCGCGTCCCGTCGCCGTCGTCGAGCTGATACGCCGCCGCCTCGAAGGCGAACAGACAGTGCGCACGCAAACCGTCGAATCGATCGCCACCATCCTCGATCGCGAACGCACCTCCATCGCCGCCGAATGGGTCAAGAAAGTGGCCGAAGCAGGCATTTTCGCCGGCTCCGGCTTAACCACCGCCGAGCAGGCCGCGTATCTGACCGAATCTCTCACCGAGATCTTCTACCGCCTGCGCTATCCGCAGCCGCTCGGGCGAATGACGCTGTTCTCCATGGCCAGCCTGCAGCATGGCGCACGACGGCGGCGTCAGGGACTTGGGTCGCCGGTCCTGGTGGCGGAAGCTCGCGCGCTGCAGGTTGCTCTGTTCGAGGCGATCGAGCGTAATGTGGAACGAATTGACCTCGGCCAGATGCCAGGCACACTGGAAGCGATCGCCGATGAGGTCAACGCGCAACTGTTGCAGTCACTGGCCGGCTACGAGAATGAAAAGCCCGCGCCATATTCGGAAGAATAGTTTCCACCGCCTCCCGACACGCCCTACTCGTAATACCGGGCGAAGCTGGTATCCGTCTCGAAAAGCGTGCAGTCCTTCACATGCACCCGACCGCCGGTCATTTCGCGCAGATGCCTGTTCGTCTCGTCGTAGAAATATTTCGCCAGATTTTCGGCAGAGGGATTCACGGTAGTGAACGGCTCGAGATCGTTGATCATTCTGTGGTCGAGATACTCCACTACCGGCCGCAACAGCCCCTTCAGCAGCTTGAAATCCAGCAGCAGGCCGGCCCCGTCCAGCTCCGCGCCGGCCAGCGTCACCAGCACGCGATAATTGTGCCCGTGCGGGTTCTCGCACTTGCCGTGGTAGTTGCGCAGATAGTGGCCGGAGGAAAAGCCCGCCTCCACCGTTACCTCGTACATTGCCTTTGCCCCCAAGTACCCGCTCACGCCTCGCATTTCGCGCGAATCGGGCCAACTTTCATTCTATCCGTGCCGAGAGCTACGGCCGCCGTTGCGCCGCTGCGCCGCCGCCTCTTCGCTCCGCCGCTCCGCCTGCTCAAACAGCGTCGAGAGAACGCCCACCAGCGCAATCACCAGCGCAATCACGAAGAACACCAGCCCCATCGTCCGCCACAACGCCGCATCTCCCGGCGAACCCGGCTGCTGCGCAATGTTCGTGTAGGACACCCCGCAAGAAATCACCGCGAATCCCGCAAACGCTGCGGCAAGAATGTAGAGGCTGCGACCCATCGTCCTTAAGGATATGCCACCTGCTCAGGCATGCTGATACCGGCCCAGCACGTCCTCCAGTGATACCGTGCCTTCGAGCGCGCCCCGCACCGCGCGATTCGTCACCGGAAGCAGCGGCCAGCGGCGAAAATGCGGCAGCGCAGCATCCAGCGGCAGGTCGGGAAACAGGACCGGGGTCCGTTCTGTCCCGAGTCGCGCCTCAAGGGTCTGCTGCGCAGTAAAAAGATCCCCGCGGTCCGCCTCAGCGAGCAGTTTCACAATCTCATCGCGGGTCGCCGCATACCATAGCCGATCGCTGCACTGCACGAGCACCACCGCTGCACTAGCGGATGTCTCACCATACTGCTGCAACGCGGCGGCCGCCTTTACCACCGTGTCCGACCCCTGCAGGACCGGCGCGCTCACCGGTTGCATGGCGTCTTCCAGATGCAGATCACTCTCCTCGCGCCGCTCCTCCATGGAGGGCAGGTAGAGGCCCTCCTGATGGGTCAGCACCTCGAAGATCGGCACCGGCTGCAGCGTACGTGCAATGAGATACGCGATGGTGTTCGCCAGAATCACCGGCAATGCAATCGAGTAACTCTGGCTTACCTCCATCGCCATAAAGATCGAGGTGAGCGGCGCCCGCAGAAACGCGGCAAACAGAACGCCCATCCCCACCAACGCGTAAGACCCCAGCGATCCGGTCGCGAAGTGCGGAAAGAAGTGTTGCTCCAGAGAACCGATGCCCGCGCCCAGCATCCCGCCGATAAACAATGTCGGTGCAAACATGCCGCCCGGCGTGCCACTGGAATACGACAAAGTCGTTGCGATGATCTTGAACAGCGCCAGCAGCAGTAGCACCTTCCACGCAAACTGCGCATGCATCGCTGCGTCGATCGCCTCATACCCCGCGCCCATCACCTGTGGCAGTCCAAAGTAACCGATGCAGCCCACAAGAAATCCGGCGGCCGCCGGCTGCAACAACTGCCAGGGGGCCGCCTGGCGCCGCAGCATCGGCCGCAGCCAGCCGACCGCCCGCGTAAACAGCAACGACGCCACTCCGCCAACTATTCCCAGCACCGCATACGCCAGCAGTTCGCGCGGATCCGCGAGAGTCACTGGCGGAATCCGGAACATCGCGTCCGCTCCCCAGAACCATCGCGCGACCACTACGCTTGAGATTGCCGCGAGCACGATGGACCCGAGCACTGCCGCGCTCCAGTTGCCGATCACCTCCTCGATCACAAAGAGGATCGCCGAGATGGGGGCATTGAACGCGGCCGCCAGTCCTGCCGCCGCGCCGATGGGCGCGAAAACACGCAGCCGCGCCCGCGACAGGCCGAAGCGTCGGCTGATCAGCGACGCCACTCCCGCGCCGATCTGCAGCGAAGGGTCCTCCGGCCCAAGCGAATGGCCGCTGCCGATAGCCAGCGCCGAAACCAGGAACTTGCCGATCACCGTCCTGCTGGAGATGTATCCGTTGTTGATGTAAAGCGCGGCCTTGGTCTGGTTCACGCCGCTGCCGCGCGCACCTGGAAAAACAAACCGGACCAGCAGCGCGACCACG
>DATNEM010000109.1:0-6549 GCA_035552995.1 Acidobacteriaceae bacterium
CGCTCAAGCGATGGGCGCAGGTCCGCGGGCAGGTAATTCCGATAAAGCACAGTATCGGCCGGCGACATCCAGTCATAGTCGCCACGCTCCGGCTTCCAGTAATGCTGATGGCTGTCAATTCTCATTCTTCACCTTGAGCGAGGCGGCTGCGCTTTGCATATTGTGGCAGACGCGTTCATTATTCGGGCGCGCGAGACACATTGAGCGCGGCCACGATGCTGGATGTGTCATAGACACATCCACCCCATACTCCGCCTGAGGCCTGGATGAGCGCGGCCCAGAGGCGCGTGTCTTCCGGGAGGTCGGGGTGCGGAGCCAGATCGGGCCGTGGCTTTCGCCTGGCGAGGACTGCGGCGCCTTCCTGCGGCGTGAGCAGATTTTCGGGATCCGTGCCGAGGAAGTGGACCTCGCCGTGGAGGGCGTTGCGGTCAACGGCGATCTCGATGATGTCGCCATCGAGGATGCGCCCGATGGGACCTCCGGCAAGTGCCTCCGGTGAGACGTGACCGATGCAGGCGCCGGTGGAGACTCCGGAGAAGCGGGCGTCGGTGATGACGGCGACGTGCTTGCAGAAGGGAAGAGTCTTGAGCGCGGAGGTGACCTGGTAGGTCTCCTGCATGCCGGCGCCGAGCGGGCCGCCGCAGATGAGCACCATGACGTCGCCGTGTCCAACGCGGCCTTCTTTGATGGCGGCGATAGCGGCGGCTTCCGTGATGAAGACGCGCGCGGGGCCGCGATGGCGGTACGAATTGTCCGCGTCGATGAGAGTGGGGTCGATGGAGGTGGACTTGATGACTGACCCATCGGGCGCGACGTTGCCGGAGGGGAAGCAGACAGTGGCGGTGAGGCCGCGCGAGCGGGCTACGTCTGGCGACATGATGACCTCAGTGGACTCGATGCCGTTGAGATCGTGCAGGCGCTTCTGCAATGCACTGCGGCGTTCGGATTGCTCCCACCAGGCCAGATTTTCGTCGAGCGTCGCGCCGGTTGCGGTCATGACTGTGGTATCGAGCAGGCCTGCGTTGCGCAGATGCAGCATAACCTCGGGTACTGCGCCGGCGAGGAAGACTTGGACGGTAGCGAAGTTGCGCGGGCCGTTGGGGAGCGCATCGACCAGGCGCGGGACGGCGCGGTTGATGCGGGTCCAGTCGTCGACGGTGGGGCGGCGCAAGCCGGCGGCGTGCGCGATGGCGGGAACGTGCAGGAGCAGGTTGGTGGAACCGCCGAAGGCCGCGTGCAGGACCATGGCGTTTTCAATGGCGGCGGGAGTGAGGATATCGCGCGTGCCAAGGCCAAGCTGGCTCAAGCGGAGGAGAGCCCGCGCGGAGCGTGCCGCGGCATCGAGCCACAAAGGCTGGCCGGATGCGGCGAGCGCGGAATGCGGCAGGGCAAGACCGAGGCCTTCTGCAACCACTTGCGAGCTGGCCGCAGTGCCGAGGAACTGGCAGCCGCCGCCGGGCGAGGCGCAGGCGCGGCAGCCGATCTCGGCGGCGTACTCTGCGGTGATCTCGCCCTGTGCGAAGCGCGCTCCGATGGTCTGGACTTTGCCGGCGTCTTCGGCGGGGCGGTCTGGAGTGGACTCAGGCAGCAGCGTAACGCCGCCGGGGACGAGCACGCTGGGATAGGAGCCGCAGGAAGCGAGGGCCATCATCATGGCGGGCAGGCCCTTGTCGCAGGTGGCGATGCCAAGCACGCCGCGGCGCGTGGGCAGCGAGCGGATGAGGCGGCGCAGCGTCATGGCTGCGTCGTTGCGGAAGGGCAGCGAGTCCAGCATGCCCGCGGTGCCTTGCGTGCGGCCGTCGCACGGGTCGGTGACGGCGCCGGCAAATGGCGTGGCGTGCAGGTTGCGCAGTTCTCGCGCGGCTTCTGCGACGAGCAGTCCGACCTCCCAGTGGCCGGAGTGGAAACCGAGCGCGATGGGAGTGCCGTCGGCGGCGCGCAGGCCGCCGTGGGTGGATAGGATCAGGAACTCCGGGTCGAGCAGCCGCTGCGGCTCCCATCCCATGCCGGCGTTCTGCGTGAGGCCGAAGAGATTGCCGGAGGGAGCGGTGAGGAGCATCTCCGGCGTAATGGGAAGCTGGCCCTCGGGGCCGCGTGCGTGGGTCTGTGCGGAGGCGAAAAGCGAGGGGTCAGTTTCAAGAACGCTGGAGACAGAAGGGATTAAGGCAGTAGTAACTGATTTAGACATGTTCACTTCTAAAGATAAGCCTCGCCGGTGGGACGGCGCTTGGGCAGCGCCAGCGTAAGCAGGGCCGCGATGATCAGCGCGAGCGCCATCAGGAACTCGCCGGCGCGGTCTGTGTGGGTAATGCCGCGTAGCCAGCCGACGAAGTAGGTGCCGAGAAAGCCGCCGAGCGCGCCGCAACTGTTGACCAGCGCGAAGACTATCCCTGCATGCTGGCGGGGAACGCGGTCGGGAATGATGGAAAAGAACGGCGGGTAGGGTGCGTACATCGCGCCACAGGCGACGATAAGGCAGATGAAGGCGGGCACGAAGCCGGCGGGCGCAAGAAGGAATGAACCCGCCATCGCGATACCGCTGACGATGAGGAAGGGCCAGACCAGCGGTGCGGTTCGTCCGGTGCGATCGGCGATGTGCCCCATCCCTATCTCACCCACGATGGCGATGACATAGGGCACTGCGGTCAGCAGGCCCGTCCTGCCCATGGAGAGCGAGGATGCCTGATGGATGATGGCCGGCAGCCAGAGCACGAAGCCGTAGACTCCGAGGCTCCAGAAGATGTACTGCGCGGAGAGAAGAAGGACATCACGCCGCATGAGGACGGACATCAGCTTGACGGAGGCTTCGCGTGCGAGTTCTGGAGCGGCGAGTTGCTGCGTGATGGTGGATTCAAGCTCGACGGCTTCGACGGGGTCGAGCCAGCGTGCCTCAGTGGGCTGGTCGCGCACGGTGGCGATCCAGACAATGCTCCAGACAATCGCGGGCAGGCCTTCGACGATGAACGTGTGCTGCCAGCCGAGACGTTCGATGAGGAAGCCGGTGATCGCGGACATCCAAAGCACGGTGACCGGGTTGCCGAGCAGAAGGATGCTGTTGGCGCGCGAGCGCTCCGAACGGGGGAACCAGCGCGTTACAAGCAGCAGCATGGCGGGGAAGGTGACGCTCTCCGCAACGCCGAGGACGAAGCGGACGACGCACAGCATGGCAAAGCTGTGCAGCACGCCAGTGAGTGAGGCGAGTATGCCCCACACAATCAGCGACACGAAGACCACCCGAGTGGCGCTGATGCGGCGGGCGAGCAGCATGCCTGGAACCTGAAACAGGAAGTAGCCGAGGAAGAACATGCCGCCGAGCCATGCCAGCTGGTTGTCGGAAATGTGCAGCGTGCGCGACATGCCCGCGGCGGCTCCGAAGCCGAAGTTCGCGCGGTCCAGGTATGCGAGGCTATAGGTGAAGAAAAAGATGGGAAGCAGGATGGCGCGGCGCAAGGCTGATCGACTCCGTGATTGCTTGTGGGTGACCTGCTGATACACAGGTGAAGAGTGGTATGCGTCCAAAGGACGCCAGCGCGCGTCCTCTCATTAGACAGAGACGGATTCAGCTGAGAGTTAGCCGCTCAATCGTGATTGGCCCGGTATGCTTCTTTTGACTCGAAAGAAATGATACCGGGCGCGGCATTGCGCTGTCCGTTTTGCAAAATTCCAGTTGCCGGTCCTAAAAAACTTATGCGATCCCTTTTTGCCGCCCTCGTTCTTGCCTTCGCTCTTGCGCCGGCCACATTCGCACAAACCGCACAGTCGGTTTTCACCTCGCGTCCGGCGGACAACTACGCCGCGTATCTGGAGAAGGGCGCGTATGGCGCTACAGCGGACGGGGCCGCCGACGACACCGCCGCTATCCAGGCCGCCATCGATCACGTAGCCGACACCACAGGCGGCGGGGTGGTTTTCGTCGCGGAGGGACGCTACCGGATCACGCATACCGTTCATCTCTGGTCGGGGATACGGTTGATCGGCTATGGCACGCATCGGCCGGTCTTTGTGCTGGGCGCCAGTACGCCCGGCTATCAGGAAGGACATGAGTTCCTGGGCACCGGGCGGTACATGCTGCAGTTTGCTTCCCGCAAATCTGCGCCTGGAGCCGAGGTGGTCGACGCCAATGAGTTCACCTTCTACAGCGGCATCAACAACGTGGACTTTGAGATTGGGACCGGCAATCCGGCTGCGATCGCTATCCGTTTCCACGTCGCGCAGCATAGCTATTTGTCGCATATGAACATCAGCGTGGGAGAGGGGCGCGCTGGGTTGGAGGACGTGGGCAACAACGCCAGCGATCTCCACATCACGGGCGGCGACTACGGCATTATCTCCGTTCGCACTTCGCCGGCGTGGCAGTTTCTCTTAATGGATTCCACTATCGAGGGCCAGCGCAAGGCGGCGATCCACACCCAGGAGGTTGGCATGACTCTGGTGCGCGACCGCATTGCGCATGCGCCTATCGCCGTTGAGATCACTCCGGGCATGGTGGAGCAGCTCTACGGCCGTGACCTGACGTTCGAAGATATCCGGCGCAGCGCGGTGGTTCTCGGAGATGCGGCCAAGGCGCACCATGAGGTGACGCTCGACCACATCCTGTGCCGGCAGGTGCCCACGTTTGTAGAAGCCACCGCAACGGTTCCCGGGCTGAAGACGCTGCGTGCGCCGGCGCCGCGTTATGTAGAAGAGCATTTGGCGATTGGGTTGGCGATCGGGCCGGACGGGCGTGAGCGCGGCGTGACGTTCGAATATAAAGAGAGCGCGGCTGCGGCGGCGGCGATCAAAACAGACATTCCTGCACTGCCGGCGATGTCTGAGTGGGCGAACGTCCATGACCTGGGAGTGAAGGGCGATGGGCAGGCGGACGATACGGCGGCACTACAGGCGGCCATCGATAGCCATCGCGTGCTGTACTTCCCGACGGGCAGCTATAAAGTTTTCAAGACGATCCATCTGCGCGCCGATAGCGTTCTGATCGGGTTCAATCCTTCGACGACGGTGATCACCGATCCAGAGAACGATCCGGCGTTCGCAGGTGCGGGTGATGCAATTCCGCTCGTCGAAAGCGCGAAGGGCGGTGATGCGATCCTCAGCGGCATTGGCATTTACACAGGCAACGTTGCGCCGCGCGCCGCGGGCATTGTGTGGATGGCGGGGCCGCACTCCATGCTGGATGATGTGAA
The DNA here is from genome assembly GCA_035552995.1 of Acidobacteriaceae bacterium. Lineage (GTDB taxonomy): Bacteria > Acidobacteriota > Terriglobia > Terriglobales > Acidobacteriaceae > Edaphobacter. The sequence continues at coordinate 5,181 of DATNEM010000109.1, forward strand.
TTTTGCCGCGGGGCATGGCAGGATCGGGCAGACCTTTGGAGGAGGATTTGGCGGCGGATTCCGGCCGCAGGCAGGAGCAGGAGGAGCGGCGCAGCGTGGTGCTGGCGGACCAGGTGGCGCAGCCGGTGGTCGAGCGGCGGGTGCGCCGGGCGCTGGAGCGAACGGCGCACCCGGCCAGCGGCCAGCGGGCGGATTTGGGCGCGGCCCCAGCACAGCGGAGACGCAGTATCCCAGCATCACCGTCCGCGATGGCGGCGGTGGCCTGCTGCGCGGCATCTGGACCTCGAACACGAATGCGAAGGCGGGCCTCGTCGTCGAGAACACCGAAACGCCGACGATTGTTTACCAGATGTCCTGCGAACACCACATGCACCATGAGACGCAGTTCCACCACGCGTCCAACTGGACGATTTATGCGTTGCAGACGGAAGAGGAGAATCCTGCCGGCGCGGACTCCTTTACGGCGGAGTTGAATGACGCGCACAACATCACGTTTGCCAATCTCTTTACGTACCGGGTCTCGCGCAATGTGAAACCGAAGCTCAATGCGGTCGAATCGGCCAACTCCACCGGAATCCGGTTTGAGAACATGCATAACTTCAGCATGACGCGGCTCGCGTATGACAACAGCGTGTTCGATTCGACCAGCGGAGTGCGTGTGCGTACGCATGACTTCACTTCGTTTGAGATTTCGGTCGCAAACAAGCTGGGTGCTCCACTGCCGCTTCCGGCGGCGTTTGCCCCTGGCGCGAAGCTGGAGCAGCTCGCCTCAGGCTTCAGCAATGCCTCCGGGTTGACGACCGACGATACAGGCCATCTCTTCTTCACCGACGCGGCAATGCACAAGATTTATCGCTGGAATGCGGCGACCAGGCAGGCCGAGCAACTGACGGACCAGGTGGCGGCGCCGCAGGCGGTGGCCTTTGTCGCGCCGCACATGCTGCTGGCGGTGGATTTGAGCAAAGCAGTTTATAGCGTGGATACCGAGAGCGGGGCCGTGGCCAAGCTGGCGCCAACCGCGACTGCGCAGGATGGAACCAGCCTGCTGCTGCCGGTCGGCTTCCATAACAGCATGGACACGCTGGTGAAGCAGATGGACCGGCGCGGTGTGGTGTACGCGCGCGGCAGCAACATGGCCATCACCGCGAGCGTGACGGACGAGCATCGCGACTTCTTTTACGCGCCGGGCACGAAGACCGCCATCATGGCAGGCGGAACGTGGCAGCCTATGCTGCAGGCATCGCAGTGGGGTGTGGTGCCGATCGGCGGAAGGCATCTGGCGGTCAGCGAAGAGGACGATGCCACCTATCGCCTCACGCTGGACAGCCTGAAGCGCATTACCGTGTCCCAATTTGCGCCTCGCGGCGGA
>DATNEM010000110.1:0-2944 GCA_035552995.1 Acidobacteriaceae bacterium
CCCGGCGCGACCTCCTGCACTGGAGGCCGGCGCTGCGCCTCGTTATACTTCGCGCGCGCTTCGGTGGAGATGGCATCGCCGATGCGGTGAACCAGGTCAGGGTCCCACGTGGAGCCAAGCGCAATCGGCTCCGGGAACACGGTCGCGCGGCCGGTAGCCACGCCATGCAGCGCCTCATTCCACCAGTTGTAGACCGGAATGCCGAGCCGCGGAATGGCAGGCGCGACATTCTGCATCTGCAAAACTTTTTCTTCGAGAGTCATGCGGCCGACGAGGTCGGCGGCGCGCTGCTCGGGAGACAGGCTCGGATTCTGGTATGGAGCGGTCGTCTGGCCGAACAGCGAAAAAGAGCAGATGGAAATCAGAGCAAGCGGGAAATAGAGCGGCTTCAATCGAGGTCTCCTGAGGGTGAAGGAAAGTTTATTACGTTCTGCCCGCTTTAGAAAACGTTTACTTTATGCTTTATGATTGCCTCGGAAAAGGAACCCGCTTCGGTCGCGCGGCTGACGACGCCGGCATCCTCAACCCTTTTCCAAAGGACCGACCATGTCATTGGCTCATTTGAATTTGTCGAGAGACGCACGCCTCGAAACAGCGGCGCGTTTGAAGTGTTTTCCACTTGCGCTCGGTTTGCTGCTTGCCGCAGGTATGCCGTACCGATCGACCGCGGCTGTCCCTTCCAGCCAGCCCGATGGCGCGAAGCTTACGGTGGACGGCGGCACGCTGCGGGTACAGTTCTGGTCGCCGGAGATCGTGCGCGTAACCTATGCACCGGGCGCGGAATTGCCGGAGCTAAAGAGTCTATCGGTTGTCGCCAAGCCGGAGAGCGTGAAATTGACGCGCCGGGAGAACAATCGTGACCTCACCGTTAGCTCGGCCAAGATCAAAGTCAGGATTGACAAGCAGACCGGCGCGGTCACATTTCTCGACTCAGCCAATCATGTGCTGCTTCAGGAAACGGCGCATGGCCGTGCCATCGCGCCGGCAACGGTGGCCGGCGCAGCGGTGACTTCCGCCGAGCAGTCATTCGAAATCGCGAAGGATGAAGGGATTTACGGTCTGGGCCAGCATCAGCAAGGCCTGTGGAACTACGAGGCAACCGGCAGCTTTACCCAGAAGCTCGCGCAGTCGAACACCAACGTCGGCATTCCGGTGATGACATCGAGCAAGGGATACATGCTGCTGTGGGACAATCCCGCGGTCACGACCATCTCCTCGGACGCTGCCGCCGATGCAGGCTCCGCGCAACGCGTCCTCAAATGGTCTTCAGAATATGGCAAGGCGATCGACTACTACTTCTGCTATGGCGATGGGACAGTTGCGACAGCGATGGCGGCGTATCGTCATTTGACCGGCGAGGCGCCCATGATGCCCCGCTGGGAGTTCGGCTTCTGGCAATCGAAGGAGCGCTATGCCTCACAGGAAGAACTGCTGGGGGTGGCGGCGAAGATGCGCGAGCTGAAGGTGCCGATCGACGGCATTATTCAGGACTGGCAATACTGGCCGCCCGGCAACAATACCTGGGGCTCGCATCAGTTCGACCCGCAGCGTTACCCGGATCCGGTTGCGATGTTCCGGCAGCTGCATGACGAGCACTACCACACGCTCATCTCGGTCTGGGCGAAGTTCGACCTCGGCAGCAAGAACAGTGACGAGCTTAACGCCGCCGGCGGCATGTTCCCCGAGGTGACACGCTACGTTTCGCCGCCGGGCCAGGGCCAATGGTATGATCCGTTCGCCACGACCGGTCGCGAGATTTACTGGAAGCAGCTTCGCGACCAGCTCTTCTCCAAAGGCGTGGACGGCTGGTGGCTGGACGCGCCGGAGCCCGAGATCAACAACATGGGCTTCCGCACCTACACCACGCCGCTGGGGCCGGGTTATACGGTCTACAACGCATATCCGCTGATGCATTCAACGGGCATCTACCAGGGCCAGCGCGCCGCAACCGACCAGAAGCGCGTCGTGATCCTTACCCGATCGGCCTATGCAGGCCAGCAGCGCAACAGCGCCATTACATGGTCCGGCGATATACAGGACACCTGGCAGGTGCTGAAGAACCAGATTCCCGCCGGCCTCAACTTCTCTCTCTCCGGCATTCCCTACTGGAACACCGACACCGGAGGCTTCTTCGGCAACCGCAGCGCCGGCAACGGCGACCCTACCAACCCGGCCTATCAGGAGCTCTTCTCGCGCTGGTTCCAGTTCAGCTCTTTCTGCCCGATGTTCCGCGTACATGGCTCCTACGGGCTTCGGCCCGGCAAAGAATTCTGGCGCTTCGACGATAAAACGCAGGCGGTGATGCTCAAGTACCTCAACTTGCGCTATCGCCTGCTGCCCTACACCTACTCGGTCGCGTGGCAGGTGACCTCTGGCGGAAACACCTTTATGCAGCCACTGGTGATGGACTTCCCCAAAGACCCGCAGGCGCGCGATGTGGGCGACCAATATCTCTTCGGGTCCGAGATTATGGTCACGCCCGTCACCACCGCAGGAGCCACCGAGCAGGCGGTCTACCTGCCTGCCGCCGGCACCTCCTGGTACAACTTCTGGACTGGCGAGACGGCCCGCGCAGGGCAGACCGTACAGGCAACGGCGCCTGTCGAGACGCTGCCGATCTTCATTCGGCCGGGCTCTATCATTCCCATGGGACCGTTTCTTCAGTATTCAAACGAGAAGCCGGATGATCCCATCGAACTGCGCGTCTATCGCGGAGCGGACGGCCACTTCACTCTGTATGAAGATGACGGCAACACCTATGACTATGAGAAGGGCCAGCACGCAACCATCCCAATCTCATGGCATGAGTCAACGCATACTCTCGTGATCGGCGCGCGGGCGGGCAGCTTCCCAGGCATGCTGAAGCGGCACACCTTCAATATTGTGTGGGTCTCCGCAAACCACGGTGCAGGCGTAGACCCGGCAGACCATTACGATTCCGTGG
>DATNEM010000111.1:0-19879 GCA_035552995.1 Acidobacteriaceae bacterium
GAGTTCGTGGAGGGAATGGTGGCGAGGTGCTGCACCCTGCCGGCAAATTCTGTTCCGGCAACGGCGGCATTGACGGCCGCCACATCAAAGCGCGGAATGGCAGGCGTGGGCATCTTCCACCTGAGGGGAACACAAGCAGGATGGGCACAGATTCGACGGTAGTCGAAGGTGGCCCGAAGACAACAGGTACTACGGAGTGACACTCTGCTGGAATAATCTTTCGCGGTGAGATGCGCGATGAGCGAAGCAGGTTGACGTTGCAGACGAATAATTTTGAGACAGGATACTGGTGAGCCAACACCTCTTAATATGTCGCGGCGGTAATTTTCATGCTGAGGTCGGCGGCGGGGGCAGAGTGGGTGAGCGCGCCGACGGAGATGAAGTCGACGCCGGTTTTGGCGTAGTCGGCGACGGTCTTGAGGGTCATATTGCCGGAGGCCTCGATGGTCGCTTTGGGCAGCTCTTTGCGGAGGATGCGGACGGCGTGGGCGACGAGCTTGGGGGACATGTTGTCGAGCAGGATGGAGTCGGCACCGCCCGCGATGGCCTGCTGCAGTTCGACGTCGTTGCGAACCTCCACCTGGACTTGCTGGCTGCGGCCGCCGGCGAGAGCGCGTTCGAGCACGGCAGGCAGGCCGCCGCCGAGGGAGATGTGGTTGTTCTTGATGAGGATGCCGTCCTGGAGGTCGTGCCGGTGGTTCTGGCCTCCGCCGCAGCCGACGGCATACTTGTCCAGCGCACGCAGGCCGGGAATGGTTTTGCGGGTGTCGAGGATTTTCGCTTTCGACTTGGCAGCGGCGACTGCCTGCACGAACTGATTCGTCAGCGTTGCGATGCCGCTCATGCGCTGCATGAGGTTGAGGATGACGCGCTCGGTGGAGAGAATGCTGGCGGCGTTGGCACGGATGACGGCGACGGCCTGGTTGGGGCGGACGCGGACGCCATCGAAGATTTCGGGGTGGGAGACGACCTCGAAGCGCGCAGGCGACTGGCCGGGACGCGCGGTGAGCCGCGAAAAGATCGACAGGAAAGCGGAGATGCAGCCGATGCCGCTGACGACGCAGCTCTCCTTGGCGACGATGGTGCCGGTGGCGCGCAGCGCGGGGTCAATGGTGAGGGCCGTGGTGACGTCGTTGGTGGCCTTGTCCTCGAGGATGGCGGTTTCGAGGAGGGTGGTGATACGGCGACTCTTCCAATCCATGGAGACATGCTAACCCGTTGGCCGCATCTGATGGGAGATGTCATTGTGGCACCAGTTCGGGGCGTTGCTGCTGCTGGCGACGGCGGTGGCGTGCGTGAGCTGGACGGTCACGCATGAGGAGGTCTTCCGCGAGCCGCGGGAGAAGTGCAAGGAGAAGGCGGAAACCGGGCCGACACTGCCGGTGCGGAAGTTCTTCTATCTGTTCACGTGCGAGTACTGCTTCTCGCACTATGTGGCGCTTATGTTTCTAGCGATCACGCGGTTCACGTTGCTGTACGCGGGATGGCGGGGATATCTGGTGGCATGGTTCGCGCTGGTATGGGTGGCGAATGTGTACATGAGCGGGTTCAACCGGCTGCGCCTGGACATCAAGCATGAGCACGTGTCGATTGCGACGGACGAGGCGGTAAAGGAAAAGGTCGTGAAGGGCAGCGAGTCGGCGAAGTAGCAAGTCAGCGAGTCAGCGGAAGCGCAGGCAAAGATGTTGCGCAGGTAAACGTCGCCGTACAATCCTTCAAATGATCAAGATCAAGGTAAAGCGGCTTACAGAGGCCGCGCGGCTGCCGAAATACGCGCATGTGGGCGAGTTTGGCGATCTGGCGGCGGATGTTTATGCCAGCGCGGATGTGACGCTGGCGCAGGCGGGTGAGGCCGGGTCGACGGCGCCGGTGCCGACGGGGATTGCGATGGAGTTTCCATCCACGCATGGCGCGCTGGTGGAGGACAGGTCCGGGTTGGCGGTGCGTGGATTGACGACGCTGGCGGGTGTAATCGATCCGGGTTATCGCGGCGAGTTGAAGGTGGTGATGACCAATCTGGGGCCGGAGCCGATTGAGATCAAGGCCGGCGAGCGCATTGCGCAACTGAGGATTGTGGAGCGGATCGAGGCGGCGTTTGAGGAGGTTGCCGAGTTGGGCGAGGCGGCGCGGGGTGAGGCTGGGTTTGGGAGCACGGGAAGTAAGTGAGTTCGATATCCGACAGATATTGAGACAGCGTGCTGGAGAGTTGCGGCACGATCCCACTCATCGCGCAGAGAACGCGCGATGAATGGGGCACGAATCTGTGGCCCGACTGAGTGGGAGTACGGGGAGCAGATTCCACGTCTCCAAGGAGACGTGGGGCACCCACACCAGTGACGGATTGGGCGATTCTGCCGATAGGGAGGGTGTGGGCTTTCCTGGGCGGCGGATAGATTGATCTCGATCAGAAAATATATGGACGGGCCGGCTGCGGCGGTGGAAGAGCCGGAGCATGATCCGCTGCTTGAAGCGACGGTGGAATGCTACGCCTCGGCCTTGCGGGCGGTGGGGCGCAGCGCGCTGGAGGCATGTCCGGCGACCGGGCGGGAGCTGGATGACTCGCTGTTCGTACTGGCGGCGAAGCTGTCGTGCGATGCGGAGGCCGATGCAACCCGTGCGGCTGAACAGGAAGCCGAGCGGCATCTCGCGAGCTGGGGCGCACAGACGGCGGAGCACCTGAAGGGCAAGGCGGACGAGGTGAAGGAGCTGTTGATGATGCTGGCGCGCACGGCGGAGTCCGTGGGCGAGCGCGACCAGCGCTATTCGAACCAGTTCAGCGGACTGACCGCGGACCTGAAGACGGTGGCGAACCTGGACGACATTACGCAGGTGCGGCGCTCGCTGCTGAAGAAGGCCGCCGAGATGAAGACGTGCGTGGATGCGATGGCGGAAGATGGGCGGCAGTCGATTGAGGAGATGCGGTCGCGGATTACGGATTACGAGGAGAAGCTGCGCAAGGCGGAGGAGCTGGCGGCGAAGGACTCGCTGACGGGTTTGCCGAACCGGCGCGGGCTGGAGGCGCGCATGGCGTGGTGGGCGCGACAGCATCGCACCTTCTGCGTGGTGATGCTGGACCTGAACCACTTCAAGGAGCTGAACGATCGGCATGGGCACCAGGCGGGCGACGATTTGCTGAAGCATTTTGCGGCGGAGCTGATGACGCGCGTGCGCGCTGAAGACATGGTGGGCCGCTGGGGCGGCGATGAGTTTGTGGTGGTGATTGGGCGCGAGTTGGAGATCGCTGAGCGGCAGGTGGAGCGGATACGCCAATGGGTGTTCGGCGAGTACACGCTGCCGTGCGCGAAGTTGCGCGACGGGCTGAGGGTACAGGTAGAAGCGGCGGTGGGACTGGCAGAGTGGGTTCCGGGGGAGACGATGGAAGAGCTGCTGAAGCGCGCCGACGCGGCAATGTATGAGAACAAGCGCGAGGGGCGAAGGCTGACGGCGTAGGGATTCGCGATGATGTCGCGGTGTATCCTCATTCACACTGCGGAGGTCCCTCGGATGCCGGACAACAACAGCCCGCGCGCGTGGCCTGAGCTTGCGTGGGACGAGTGGAAGGACACGCAGGCGACGCTGCATATGCTCACGCAGATCGTCGGCAAGACACGACTGGCTCTGACCCCGCTCAAAAATCACTGGTGGAATGTTCCGCTCTATGTCTCCGGGCGCGGGCTGACGACATCTGCGATCCCCTGGCGCGGCGGGGAACTCGAGATCGAGTTCGATCTCCGCCAGCATGTGCTGGAGGTTCGCGGGGCCAGTGAGTCGAATGTGGTGCTGCCGCTTGAAGACCTGAGCGTGGCCGAGTTCTATGCCGAATATCTGGAGATACTGGCGGAGCTCGGCATCGATGCGCGCATCTGGCCGATGCCGGTCGAGGTCGCCGATCCGATCCGGTTCGATCACGACACGCGCGACTCTTATGCTTCCGAAGCTGTCGAACGGTTTCATTCTGCGTTGATGCGCATCGATGCTGTGCTCAAGCGCTTTGCGACAGGATTTCAGGGGAAGATCAGTCCGGTTCACTTCTTCTGGGGCAGCTTTGATCTGTGCGTCACGCGCTTCAGTGGCCGCAAAGCTTCCGGTCCGTCGCGCCCGGACAAAATCCAGCAGGAGGCGTATTCGCATGAGGTGATCAGCGCGGGCTGGTGGCCCGGCAACGGCGGCTACGGCAAGCCAGCCTTCTATTGCTACGCCGCGCCGGTGCCGGAGGGCCTCGCCGGAGCCAGGATCGCGCGCGGCGCATGGGATCCCGCGCTGGGCGAATTCCTCCTGAGTTATGACGAGGTCCGCAACGCGGCCGATCCGGAGGCTGCGTTGATGGAGTTCCTGGGGAGCACGTATGCCGCCTGCGCCGACGCCGCGCACTGGGACCGCGCCGCTCTGGAACGCCCCATCGCGACGGCTCCGTGCCAGTAGCTGAAAACGAGCGCGTATGCTGAACCGAGAGGTTTCGCCGACGATGACGATCGCACGTGTTGTGCTCCTCGCCTCTATCCTGTCTCCGTGCATTTACTCGGTCCATGCACAGACAACTTCGCAGCAAAATGTCCCAACCGTGTCAAAGCCTCTCGTCTTTGATGTCGCCACCATCCGGCCGGTAAAGGAGAGACGGGGATCCGGCATATGGGCCACCGGAGATGGGGCCAAGGCCACGGGCTCCCCGCTCAAGTGGATCATCCGCACCGCATACAACGAGAATCGCGATGCGGCCTGGTTCGGAGAGCCCGAGTGGACCGACGCCGCCTTATATGACATCGAGGCGAAATTCGACCCGTCCGTCTACAAAGACCTCACCGACGATCAGCGCCTGGCTATGATCCAGGCTTTGCTCGCAGACCGGTTCAAACTGGCCGTCCATCGCGAGACGCGCGTCCTGCCCTTCTACGCGCTCGTTGTAGCGAAGGGAGGTCCGAAGCTACGCGAATCGGATGCCTCCCATTACATGGTCGACGCGTTGAACAAACCGTATTGCCGTGCCGGGCTCACCAACTTCCGCCAATGCACCATGGCCGAGTTCGCAAAGGCTGCTCCAAGCATTCTCCGTCTCGACCGGATGGTCGAAGACAGAACTGATCTCACCGGCCGCTACGACTTCGAGTTGCACTACACAACGCCAGGAATGGGAACGGACGGCTCCCCTGATGCAATCTCGGTTTTCGACGCACTTCCCGCACAGATCGGCCTCAGACTTGAACCCGCGCAAGGCCCCGTTTCCGTCTTCGTCGTGGACCACGTTGAGCGCCCCACAGAGAACTAGCCGTTGTGCGCTCCCGGGTTTTTAGCCATGTGGATGCCCGCGCGGATTCTAGAATCTGTTTAGGGTTCATGGCACATTTCGACGTTATTGTGATCGGCGCAGGCGCCGCCGGGCTGATGTGCGCGATGCGCGCAGGCCACCGCGGCAGGAAGACCCTGCTGCTGGAACATGGCGAGCAGGCCGGCGCAAAGATCCTGATCTCGGGCGGCGGCCGTTGCAACTTCACGAACATCGGCGCTGCGCCGGAGCGGTATTTTTCCGGCAATCCGCACTTCTCGAAGTCGGCGCTGAAGACCTACACGCAGCATGATTTCATTGCGCTGGTAGAAAAGCATAAGATCGCCTGGCACGAGAAAACCCTGGGGCAATTGTTCTGCGATGTCTCCGCGCGGCAGATCACCAATATGCTGCTGCAGGAATGCGCAGCTGCGCATGTGGACCTGCGGCTGCGGCATCATGTGACGGATGTGACGAAGGCGGATGTCTTTACGGTCAGGACGGACAAAGGCGATTTCACGGCCAATGCTTTAGTCCTGGCGACCGGCGGGCTCTCCATTCCGAAGATGGGTGCGACGGACTTCACGCACCGGGTCGCGAAGCAGTTCGGCCTGCCGCTGACGGAGATTCGGCCCGGCCTGGTGCCGCTGACTTTCAGCGGCGAGACGCTCGCCTTCATGCAGGCGCTGAGCGGTGTGTCGCTGGAGCTGATCGTCAGATGCGGCAGGACATCGTTTCGGGAAGACATGATCTTCACGCATCGGGGGCTGTCCGGTCCGGCAATTCTGCAGATCTCATCGGTGTGGCGCGTGGGGAAGTCCATCACACTCGATCTGCTGCCGGACACGGATGCCGCCGCTTTCCTGATGGAACGCAAAAGAGCACGGCCGAAGGCGGAGCTGAAGACGGTGCTTGGCGAGGTTTTGCCGCAGCGGCTTGCGCAGCAGATGGCCCAACAGATCACGGGGCTCTCACTTCCGAAGGGCGCTGTCGGCACTATGCCGGCTTTTCCCAATGACGTGATCGGCACTATGCCGGACAAGAAGCTGCAGGAGATCGCTGCATTTCTCAAGGCATGGGTGGTGACTCCGAGCGGCACAGAAGGTTATGCGAAGGCGGAGGTGACTTTGGGCGGCGTCGATACCGCGGCCCTGTCCTCGAAGACGATGGAGAGCACAGCGGTGCCGCGGCTGTATGTCATCGGCGAAGCGGTGGATGTGACCGGCTGGCTCGGCGGATATAACTTCCAGTGGGCGTGGTCCAGCGGCTGGGCAGCGGGATCAGCCGTTTGAGTCAGTTGCTCACAGGGCAATTCTAGGGCCGAGCATTGACCTCCCGGACACACAGGGCATTCATAGTGTCGCCCTCTGCAATATCCTCGAAGCCCTTCCACCTGCGTCCTTCATCGAACCAGAAGGCCCAGTATTTGGCGCCTGAAGGGTGCCCATTCGCTTCAATGACCGGAGAGCTACTCCATTGGCGGCTGTAGGTGAGCAAAAGCCCTCCGCTGACTTGAAGGTTGCCATTGCGATGCAGGATGTCCGATCCCCCTACATATTCCGTATCGTAAGCCGACAGGTTGACAAGGGTTTCCAGTTCATCGATCGTCGCCAGCCTCCAATCCATTCATTGCGTTATGCCAGCTACCTCTTTTGCCGCTGTCTTTCGCGGACCACATTAGGCCGTCCGATGGATCGACCCAGTACCCGCGCGCCTGTGTCTCTTGAGCCACACCGGGATTCGTCTTTGAGAACTGATCTGGCGTCGTTCGCTTCGACCGTGGCGGCACCTTACCTTCACTGATGCAAGTATCCGCCGAACCTGAGGTTCGCAAGACCGCACTTTTATCAACGCACCACACCGCACTTGCGCCCTCAGAAGCGGGGATAGCTATTACCTGATAGTCGCCAGGCGTGCAGTTCAATCGAATGAGATAACCCGCGAACTCGCCAGATGCAAGTTCCTGATCGATCACGCCCGCACCCTGAGCGGAAGGCTTTGCACCGTTTGGTGGTGGCCCGAGTTGCTCCAGGCCGCACGCGAACCCTTTGCCGTAGACCTGGTACAGAGCCTCGGCTTTGTTAAAGCTGCGTAGAGCGCGCAGAATTTTCTGGTTATCCTCACTGCCCACGTTTTGTGCGTGCACCATGCCGCAAGCTGCGATGCCAACCCATCCAATCCACCGCTGCATACCTCTTTCTCCTCGACAGGAACATTGCTAAGTGGGTTTAGGTTAGCCAAATGGCGACTCACCGTGGAGGCATATTGTGACAGTTCTGGAACTGTCACAATCGGAGGCTCGCCTATGGTCGATTACCCCGGAAACTGAACCATCCCCTTCCCCTCCATGCGACAATTTAACTAACGCGCCATGGCCACTCCCCCAGCCGAAACCGTTCTGGACAATCCAAAATCCTCAGCGCCGGCGCATACGCCCACACCCGCCGAGATCACTCCCGCGCTGCTCAAGACGCACTCCATCACTACGGATGAGTATGCGCGTATTGAGAAGCTGATGGGGCGCACGCCGAGCTTGACCGAACTGGGCATCTTCAGCGTGATGTGGAGCGAGCACTGCAGCTACAAATCCAGCCGGGTGCATTTGAAGCGGCTACCGACGCGCGGCACACGGACGAGCGGGCCGGGCAGCGTGGTGCAGGGGCCGGGAGAGAACGCCGGCATTATCGACGTGGGCGACGGCTGGGCCTGCGCCTTCAAGATCGAAAGCCACAACCACCCCAGCTACATTGAGCCCTACCAGGGCGCGGCGACGGGCGTGGGCGGCATCCTGCGCGACATCTTCACGATGAACGCGCGGCCGCTGGCAGTGATGGACTCGCTGCGCTTCGGGCCTTTGGATGAGGCCGAGCCGGACGCGGCGCTGCGCAGCAAGAACCATCAGGTGGTCAACGGCGTGGTCGCGGGCATCGCGGGCTATGGAAACTGCTTCGGCGTGCCCAACCTCGGCGGCGAGACGCGCTTCGAGCCGTGCTACAGCGGCAATCCGCTGGTGAATGCGTTTGCGCTGGGGCTGGTGCGGACCGACGAGATTTTCTATGCGAAGGCCGCGGGCGTGGGCAATCCGGTGATCTATGTGGGCGCGAAGACGGGACGCGACGGCATCCACGGGGCCACGATGGCCAGCGAGGAATTCACTGAAGGCTCCGAACAGAAGCGTCCCAATGTGCAGATGGGTGACCCCTTTATGGAGAAGCTGCTGCTGGAGGCTTGTCTCGAAGCGATGGCGACGGGCGCGGTGGTCGGTATCCAGGACATGGGCGCGGCGGGGCTGACGTGCTCTACCTGCGAGATGGGCGCGCGCGGCGAACTCGGCCTTACCATCGAGCTCGACAAGGTGCCGCAGCGCGAGACCGGCATGAGCAGCTACGAGATCATGCTTTCGGAATCGCAGGAGCGCATGCTACTAGTCGCCGACAAGGGCCGCGAGGATGAGGTCCTGCGTGTCTTCTCGAAGTGGGGCCTCGATGCCTCCATCGTCGGCATCGTGACGGCAGACGACACCATGCGCGTGCTGCACTCAGGCGTGCTCGTCGCCGAGATACCCAACAAGGCCCTCACCGACGATGCGCCCGTCTACAAGCGCCCCGTCGGCGAGTGGAAAGCTCCGGTTCCGCTGAACCCGCCCGCGCACATCCTCGAAGAGCTGAAGAAGCCGCGCGACTACACGGCTGATCTCAAAAAACTTCTTGCTTCGGCGAATATCTGCGACAAGCGCTGGGTCTTTGAGCAGTACGACAGTATGGTGCAGACCAACACCGTGGAGGGGCCGGGCAGCGAAGCCGGCGTGATGCGGATGAAGGATAGTTCTCAGTTGTCAGTTCACAGTTCTCAGGATGGCGCTTCTCAACTGAGAACTGAGAACTCAGAACTGACAACTGGCGCACAGCGCGGCATCGCCATGGCCCTCGCCGGTAACGGCCGCTGGTGCTGGCTCGATCCCAAGCTCGGCGCGATGCACGCCGTCGCAGAGGCCGCGCGCAAGGTCGCCTGCACTGGCGCTACGCCCGTTGCCGCGACCAACTGCCTGAACTTCGGCAATCCGGAGAAGCCCGAGATCATGGCGCAGCTCTCCGCCGCCATCGACGGCATCGCCGAGGTCTGCACCGCGCTCGACGTGCCCATCACCGGCGGCAACGTGAGCCTCTACAACGAAACGAAGGGCGAAGGCATCTACCCCACGCCCGTCGTTGGCGTCGTCGGCCTGCTGGATGATGTCACCAAAGCCGTCCCCAGCGGCTTCCAGAAGGCTGGTGACGTGGTCTTACATGTCTACGCCACCGACAAAGAGCCGCTCACAATCGAGCAGCGCAAAGCAAGGTTCCTTCAGATTTTGGGAGCTACTGAATTCGCACGAACAGCATTCAACGAATTCTGGGGCGAAATCCAGACACCAGATTTGCAAGGTGAGTCCGCACTAAATAGCACGCTAGCTAAGCTTGCAACATCAAATCTCATTTCCTCCGCAAATGACGTTGGTAGCGGCGGACTGGCAGTCTGTTTAGCAAAGTGCATGCTTGCCAAAGGCATTGGGGCTGAGGTCGATCCGATGATCGCCGTTGCAGATGATGACGGCCCTCACCTACTGGATGCGCTTTCGATCTTCATGGAGGATGGAGGAGTCCTCGTAACATGTTGCCCCGAGAGCGAGGAGAAAATCACCGCAATTGCTCAGAGTGCTGACTTGGCCTGCCTCAGAATTGGCGTCACAGGCGGGCAGGATCTCCGCATAGTAGCGATCAACGGAAAGTCATTTGTCAACGTTGGTCTCAACGATCTCCGCGCCGCCTACTCCGGCGTCCTCGAATCTCAGCTCGCCTCGGAGGTCGTCACCGGATGAGCGACCTCACTCGCACCGCGCACCCCGCTCGCACCGCGAACCTCGAGCCTCGCGACTGCGAAGTCCGCGAAGCCGACGAGCATCTCGACAAGCTCCGCGAAGAGTGCGGCGTCATGGCCATCTACGGCCATCCCGACGCCGCGCGCATGACCTACTGGGGCCTCTACTCGCTGCAGCATCGCGGGCAGGAGTCCGGCGGCATCGCCGCCTCCGACGGTAACGACGTCAACGACATCAAGGGCATGGGCCTCGTCAGCGAAATCTTCACCGACGACGTCCTCGCGCGCCTGCCCGGCGAGCTCGCCATCGGCCACACCCGCTACTCCACCACCGGCGACTCCGCGCTGCTGAACGCGCAGCCCATCTCGGTCGAATCGACCAAGGGCCTCATCGCCATCGCGCACAACGGCAACCTGGTCAACCTCGGGACCTCGCGCGAGCGGTTGGCGCGCGATGGCGCCGTCTTCCAGACCACCTCCGACACCGAGATCATCGTCCAGCTCATCGCGCACTCCAAGCAAACCACGCTCGTCGACTGCATCGCCGACTCGCTCGCCCAGGTGGAAGGCGCGTTCTCCATCGTGATGATGACGCGCAACCGCATCTTCGCCGCGCGCGACCCGCACGGCTTCCGGCCGCTCTCCATGGGGCGGATTCCAGGAGTGAACGGCAAGCCGGACACGTTTGTGTTTGCTTCAGAGACCTGCGCCTTCGATCTGCTCCACGCGAAGTACGAGCGCGATGTGGAGCCGGGCGAGCTGGTCATGGTCTCCGAAGACGGCGTCACCTCACGCCGCTTTGCCCGTGAAACAGTCCCGCCCGCCAGCTGCATCTTTGAGCATGTCTACTTTGCGCGTCCCGACTCGAAGATCTTCGGCCGCTGGGTGCAGAAGTCGCGTGAGGAGATGGGCCGCCAGCTCGCGCGGGAATCGGGCGTAGACGCCGACCTCGTGGTTCCGGTGCCGGACTCGGGCGTTACGGCTGCGCTGGGATACGCGGCGGAGAGCGGCATCCCTTTCAACTTCGGGCTGATCCGCAACCACTATGTCGGCCGCACCTTTATTCAGCCCGAGCAGCGCGTGCGCGACTTCGGTGTGCGCATGAAGCTCAACCCGGTGCGCAATCTGCTCGAAGGCAAGCGCATCGTGCTCATCGACGACTCCATCATCCGCGGCACCACATCACGCAAAATCGTCCGCATGGTGCGCGCCGCCGGCGCCAAGGAGGTGCATATGCGCATCTCCTGCCCGCCCACCATCTCGCCCTGCTTCTACGGTGTCGACACGCCATCGAAGAAGGACCTCATCGCGGCGAACCAGTCCATCGAAGAGATCTGCAAATTTATCGAGGCGGACTCGCTCGCCTATCTCTCGCTGATCGGCCTGACGCACTCCTGCACCACGGGCGAATCCGCCGACGGCATGTCCCCGGCCAGCTACTGCACCGCCTGCTACACGGGCATCTACCCCACCCAGTGGGTGGATGTGGAAGACATCCTCCCCGCCACCGTCGGCGCGTAGAGTTCAAACCAACTGAAATTGAATCTGCCGCCCAACCGCGCTCGCAGCCTTGGCCAGCGTATTCAAAGTCACAGCATCGTTCTCCGGATCAAGCAGACGGTCCAGCGCGGCGCGGCTGGTATTCATACGCCTCGCCATATCCGTCTTGCTCAGTTTCTGTTCCGCCATCTTCTGGCTGATCTGCCGCGCCAGCACACGCTTGATCGCCACTGCCGTCACTTCTTCGTAGATGCTTTCTTCGTGCAGCCAGTCGTCGAAACTGCTGCCGATGTTTTTCTTCTTCATCACTCCACTCCCTTCATGCGCTTCAGGGCGAGATCGATCTCCTGCTGAGGTGTCTTCTGCGTCTTTTTGATGAAGCCATGCAACAGCACCATGCTGCCGCGGCTCACGCAGAAGATGATTCGCGCGATTCTGCCCTGCATGAGCGAACTTCGCACCTCCCAAAGTCCACGGCTCGGAGGACGGACAAGGGGCAGACCCAGAGGCCAGGCGAACTCGACATCCTTGATGTCTTCGCCGATGATCCGCCTGTCTTCCGAAGGCAGCTCTTTCAACCATTCACGGACAGGCTCGCGCCCACCGGCATTGCGATAGAACCGTGCAGGAAGTCTCTTCAGTTGCACCTGACTATTGTATCAAACATGGTACATAGGGGCTAGAACAGTGTGTACTTCCGCGGCAGGGGAATCCCCAGGTGCTCGTAGGCCAGCTTGGTGGCAACGCGGCCGCGGGGGGTGCGGTCGAGGAAGCCGATCTGGATCAGGAACGGCTCGTAGACCTCTTCGAGCGCGTCCTGCTCTTCGGCAAGTGCGGCGGCCAGCGTGTTCAGGCCCACCGGCCCGCCGTCGTACTTCTCGATGATCGTGCGCAGCAGGCGGCGGTCCAGTTCGTCGAAGCCGTGCGCGTCCACTTCCAGCAGCTCCAGCGCCGCCTGCGCCGTGGCGCGGTCGATCGTCCCCGCGGCGCGCACCTGGGCGTAGTCGCGCACACGCCGCAGCAGGCGGTTGGCAATTCGCGGTGTGCCGCGCGAACGCATCGCAATCTCCGCCGCGCCGTCCGCATCGATCGGAACATTCAACACATCCGCGGACCGCTGCACGACAATCCGCAGCTCGTCGTCGGTGTAGAACTCGAGCCGCAGGAGAATTCCGAACCGGCTGCGCAGCGGCGACGAGAGCAGCCCCGGCCGAGTCGTCGCCGCCACAAACGTGAACGGCTTTATCTCCATCACGTGCGTGCGCGCCGCCGGTCCCTGGCCGATGATGATGTCCAGCTTGTAGTCCTCGAGCGCGGTGTAGAGCTTCTCTTCCAGCACCGGTTGCAGCCGGTGGATCTCATCCAGAAACAAGACCTGTTTCTCGCGCAGATTGGTGAGGATTGCTGTGAGGTCGCCCTGGATCTGCAGCGCCGGTCCGCTCGTCTGCTGGAAGCCAACGCCCAGCTCATTTGCAATGATGGTCGCCAGCGTCGTCTTGCCCAGCCCCGGAGGCCCAAAGAGCAGCACATGGTCCAGCGCCTCACCGCGGCTCCGCGCAGCTTCGAGAGCAATGGCGAGCTGTGTCTTGGCCTTCTCCTGCCCGATGAACTCCGCCAGCTTCGAAGGCCGCAGCTTCAACTCAAACGCAGAGTCGTCATCAACCCGAGTCGCCGAAACCAGACGCTCGGGATCGGGCGCACCGCTCACGTCGCGATTCAGATTAATGCGCGAGTTCGGTTTTGTTGAGGTTGCCACTGAGGGCGATGGTACGGCGAAACGAGAGGCGAGGCAACTTCCAGCACCGCTTTTTGCGCAACTGGTATGACAGCGTCATCGATGCCGCCGCCCAAAATGCGGGATGCAGCCTGCGTTACTCGGAAGACTTTCAACATGGAGAGCGGTTTGGCGGCGTGACTGTACGTAACCCGCTTCTCTGAGCGTCGCCGCAGCCTACATATTCGTAAGGCCGGCGCGCATGTCTTCATTGAACGAGGGCTTGATGAAGGCGAGCATCCGGGCCTCCTGCGCGGCGAAGTCGTCGCGACGATCCATCAGTTTTGGGTTGGCCGAAGCAAACCCGTCGTCGGCGGGGCGGGTGAGCCCATCGATAGCAAGCAGCGCAGAGAGACGCGCGAGTTCCTCCACCGTAGTGTCGAGATACTGTGCATCCCGCGGATCGACCATCCAGACCGGCGCGCCTCCGCCAAGAACTCCTGACAGCCAGTAAGCTTTGGCGGCGAGAAACTCCCTGCGCTGGGCTTCGGTGGTTTCGTTGAAGGTGAACTTGTGCAGCTTGGGCAGGTAATAACGCGTGGTCAACGGCACCGGCTGCCGGTTGCCGCTCTTCACCAGCTCCAACTGCCCTTGGTCCATGGTCTTGCGGATCGCGTTATAGACAAACCCTTCAGCCAGCGGCTGTTCCGGCGCGGGGACGACTGCTTCCTGAAAGGTGACGGTCATGGAAGCGGAGATCTTCGCGTGCAATTGGGTGTCGTTGCCGTCAGCGAGGTGGACCTCGCCATGCACGAGCGACGTATCCGCGCCGGAGCTTGAATGGTGGAAAGGCCACTGGAAATTGCCGAAGGCCAGCGGCAGCCCGAGAAGAGTGACCGCGCAGTCGGGTCGAGGATTGCGCAGGCGCGTGGCGGACTCGGTGAGCCATGCGTTGAGGCCTGCGGCAAGCTCGGCCTGCGCCGCGTCGTAGTCCGCGCCCAGTTCCAGCGCGAGGGTCTTTGCCGAGTCGGCGGCAAGCGCGAGTGTGAACTTCGCAGTCGGGCCTGCGGCGCTCTCGCCCGCTGCGGTAGAGATGACCTGGAGCCCCGCGGCCTTTGCCGCCTGCTCAACCTTGCCTGCCAGAACTTCAGTGCTCATGCGCGAATCTTCCTCAACTTCCTCAAATTCCATGAAATTGGTGCGAAGTCTATTTTACGTTTATGGGCATTCCATTCGCCATTTTGGCCCCGATGGACATCAAGTCCGAAATTCCGGGGTCTATCCATAATGAAGAAGGCGCATCTCACTCTTCGAGGTAGAGATTCGCTGCACGTCGGGGCAAGACGCTTATATGGGCCGATTCCAACATCACTTTGACGGTGTAGACAAACTCGACCGATTGCACCGGCTGCTTTCTCGCTGCGCCTGCATCCTGTCTCTCCTTTTTCTCGCCGGTACCTTGCGCGCCACAGCGCAGGCGTACCCACCCTATCCGCCGCCCGGTTATCCTGGCGGTCCTCCGCCCCCGCCGCCGCAGCGTGGTCCGGACTACCCGCCGCCGGGCTATCCAAACGGTCCGCAGCAGCGACCCGCATACCCCGACTACCGCCACGCCACGCCGTATCCGTCGTTCTATGGAATGTTCTCGCTCGGCCACTACTCCGGCCAGGGCGTCGGCGTCGGCACCGGCCCCACGCAGAGCGGCGGCATCACTGCCCTGGGCGGCACCTTCGGCGGCTACGTCACGTATCCCACGTACAGCCCCATCGGCATCGGAGTCGACGCGCGGCTGATCGTCGAGAACAGCTCCAACTCCACGCAGTATGGCAACAAGATCCTCGGCGGCCTCGTCGGCCTGCGCATCGACGGCTCCAACGCGCGCCTTCCCATCGATCCCTACTTCCAGTTTGAGATCGGCGGTGTCGGCACGAACAGTGGCACCAGCCGGACACGCACCGGATCATTCGCCTACCAGGCCCAGTTCGGCGCTGACTTCCCGCTCGGAAGTCCGCAGCTCTCCGCGCGCATGGAATACGGCACCGGCCAGCTCACCAGCATCAACAACACCAATCACACGCTCCAGACATTCGCGTTCGGGTTAGTGCTGCACGTGCGGTAGCGGTTTGCCCGTATTGATATCGAGGAGGAACCGCATAACCCCAGTTTCGCTCGTGGGATCGTAGCCACTGCCTTCAATGGTTTGAGCGGTGATTTTTTCGATTTTGAGGTGATCCCAGCAGAGACGCGGGCTGCGCCACACGACACCACTCTCACCGCAGGCGACAATCCCTGCGAAGTCACAAAACAGGATTAGATTGTGCTCGACCAATGCTCGAACATCCCTGATGGGATGGACGGGTATTTGCTCCCAATCATCGGGATCGTTGGTATTGACCAGATAGCCATTGCCATGCGCGACCACGCATAACCGGCCTGGATTGGGTGTGCTGTTTACGCCTGTGAAAAACGTCGAATGGCCGAGACCACCAATCGAAAACACACCGATCCAAGGTTCTCCGACCGAGCGCTTCACCATGAGCCATATTCCGTCCTGCTCACCTCGGCCAGCTGGTTCAAGACGCGGGAACCGGTAGACCGGAATCGGCGATGTGCCAGATCCAGGCAGCTCCGGCACATCGCTAACCTGATACGAATGCGGGAACTCTAGATTGACCGCAAGCATCTCGAAACTCCTTTGGGAAATAGTCCCACAAGCCGCCGCTTGGATCTGACAAAATCTCATGCCGTTTAGAATCTGAGTGAGTTATTGTCACATCTAAGGAGTGTCAGGCGTAAACTGGACGGGCGACAGCTCCAAAACAGGACACGGGCAACATGCCCAGCGGCCCCAGCATCACGCCTGAATTGAGGGATTTATGGCATTCAAATGGGACAAACTGACCGCGAAATCGCAGGAGGCCATCCAGGCCGCCGCGTCGGCCGCCGCCGAGCATGGCAATCCTGAAGTCCAGCCGATGCACCTGCTGGCGGCGCTGCTCGAAGACCGCGAGGGCGTTGTTCTGCCAGTCCTCGAAGGCGCGGGCGTCCCTGTGCAGCAGTTGCTGGCGAACGCCAACGCAGCTATCGCCAAACTCCCGAAAGTCCAGGGTGGAACTCAGCCGGGAATGGCGAGTTCGCTGCAAAAAGTTCTCGACCGCGCCGCCAAAGAAGCCGAGGGCTTCAAGGACGACTACGTCTCGACCGAGCATCTGCTTCTCGCCTTAACCGAGGCAAAAGGAGACCCGGTCCGCGACCTCCTCACCGCACAGGGCGCGACGCACGATGCGGTGCTGAAGGCGCTCTCCGCCGTGCGCGGCTCGCAGCGCGTCACCGACCAGAACCCCGAGGCGAAGTTCCAGGCGCTCGAAAAATACGGCAAGGACTTCACCGACCTCGCGCGCAAGGGCAAGCTCGATCCCGTCATCGGCCGCGACGAGGAGATTCGGCGCGTCGTCCAGGTCCTCTCGCGCCGGACGAAGAACAATCCGGTGCTGATCGGCGAGCCCGGCGTCGGAAAAACAGCCATCGTCGAGGGCCTCGCGCGCCGCATCGTGCATGGCGATGTTCCCGAAGTCCTCAAGGACAAACGCCTCATCGCGCTCGACCTCGCCAGCATGATCGCTGGCGCAAAATACCGCGGCGAATTTGAGGACCGCCTCAAGGCGCTCCTCAAGGAGATCGAGGACTCGAACGGCGAGATCATTCTCTTCATCGACGAGCTGCACACGCTCGTGGGGGCGGGCGCGGCCGAAGGCGCGATGGATGCGAGCAATATGCTGAAGCCTGCTCTTGCGCGCGGCGGCTTGCGGGCCATCGGCGCAACCACGCTGAATGAGTACCGCAAATACATCGAGAAGGACACCGCGCTCGAACGTCGCTTCCAGATCGTCTTCGTCGGCGAACCCAACGTCGAAGACACCATCGCCATCCTGCGCGGACTGCGCGAACGCTACGAAGCGCACCACAAGGTCCGTATCAAGGACTCCGCCATCGTCGCCGCGGCCACGCTCTCGCACCGCTACATCTCCGACCGCTTCCTGCCGGACAAGGCGATCGACCTGGTCGACGAGGCTGCCGCTGCGCTGGCCATCCAGATCGGCAGCGTGCCCACGGAGATCGATGACCTCGAGCGCCAGGCGACCTCGCTTGAAATCGAACAAGCCGCGCTCAAGCGCGAGAAGGACGAGGCCTCGCGCGAACGCCTCACCGCCGTCCAGAAAGAACTCGCCGAGGTCCGCGAAAAAGCCGCAAGCTTGCGCGCGCGCTGGCAGCAGGAGCGCGGCGCCATCGGCCGCATTGCCGAGCTGAAAACAAAGCTCGAGGCCTTGCGCTTCGAGGCCGAGGAGCAGACGCGCAAAGGCAATCTGCAGCGCGCGGCGGAGTTGCAGTACGGCGAAATCCCGAAGATGGAAGCTGAGCTCAAACAGCTCACCGCCATTGCCGATGCCGACGCCAAAGGCTCCAACAACCGCATGCTCAAGGAAGAGGTCGACGAGGAGGACATTGCGAAGGTCGTCTCGCGCTGGACCGGAATTCCTGTCGCCAAGATGCTCGAAGGCGAAATGCAGAAGCTCGTCCAGATGGAAGATCGTCTGCGCCAGCGCGTCGTCGGCCAGGACCGCGCGCTCTCCGTCGTCGCGAACGCCATCCGCCGCTCGCGCGCGGGCCTCAGCGATCCCAAGCGGCCCATCGGCAGCTTCATCTTCCTCGGGCCCACCGGCGTGGGCAAAACCGAAACTGCGCGCGCCCTCGCCGAGTTCCTCTTCGACGACGAGTCCGCGATGATCCGCATCGACATGTCCGAGTACATGGAGAAGCACGCCGTCGCGCGGCTGATCGGCGCGCCTCCGGGCTACGTCGGCTATGACGAAGGCGGCCAGTTGACTGAAGCCGTTCGCCGCCGCCCATACTCCGTCGTGCTCTTCGATGAGATCGAGAAGGCGCACGCCGATGTCTTCAACGTACTGCTGCAGGTGCTCGACGACGGCCGCCTTACCGACTCGAAGGGCCGCACAGTCGACTTCAAAAACACGGTGCTGATCATGACGTCGAACCTCGGCGCATCACAGCTCGCCACTGCCTGGGCCGAAAGCGAAGACGGCTTCGAAGAGGCCACGGAACGCGTCATGGGCGTCCTGCGCGAACACTTCCGCCCCGAGTTCCTCAACCGCATCGACGATGTCGTGGTCTTCCATCCGCTCGACGAGAAGCAGCTCGAGCACATCATCGACATGCGCCTGGCGGACCTCGCAAAGCTCCTGGCCGATCGCAAGATCACCGTCGAGCTCACCGAAGCCGCCAAGAAAGCCGTCTTCAAGACCGGCTATGACCGAGCCTACGGAGCGCGTCCGCTCAAGCGAGCCATCCAGCGCATGGTGCAGGACCCGCTGGCGGTCAA
This sequence comes from Acidobacteriaceae bacterium, assembly GCA_035552995.1. Lineage (GTDB taxonomy): Bacteria > Acidobacteriota > Terriglobia > Terriglobales > Acidobacteriaceae > Edaphobacter. The sequence goes on from DATNEM010000111.1 coordinate 18,730, forward strand.
GATCCTCGACGGCTCTGTGCGCCATGGCGATCACGTGGTTGTCAACGCGAACAAATCCGGCGCATTGACGTTCGAGGTGACCGCGCACGCCGCCGTCTCTGTCGGCACAAAATAAGCAAAGGTCAAATTGAAAAATCCCACTCATCGAACCTAGTGAGTGGGATTCTTCTTTTGTCATTCCTACGGCAGCGCGTACGCGAAAACGTCCTCACCGGCCGTCACCGCGATGTATTGCTTGCCGCCCGCCGCGTATGACATGGGCGAGGCATGCATTCCCGGAGCGGCTCCAGTCCATAGCTTCTTCCCATTCCTCGCGTCGTCGATCTCCAACTCGCCATCATCGTTGCCGAAGATCACGATGCCGCCCGCGGTGGACATCACGCCGGCCCACGTGAACCCTTCTCCCGTGATGTGATTGCGCCACGCGAAATCGAGTGTGCTCAAACTGAACGCATTAATCCACGCGTTGCTCGCGGCAAGCGCGCCTGCGCTCTCCGGCACGCGTTCCGTGCCACCGCCGTATTCCTCCTGGCCCTCCGCAAAATGGTCAGGCTGTCCTTTCACAAGGCTGCACGCCTCATACGACCGGAAGTAAAACATGTTGGTTTGCGGATCGAAGGTTGGTGAATACCAGTTCGTTCCGCCATCCACCGTCGGACAAACAATCACGCCCTTCTCATCCGGCACCAGATTATTGCTGATCGGCCGCCCATGCGCATCGATGCCCTTCGCCCAATTCAGCAGCGGGATAAACTGCTTCGACGCCAGATACTCACCCGTCGCGCGGTCCAACACATACAGAAATCCATTGCGATTCGCCACCACGATCAGCTTGCGCGGACGCCCGTCAAACATCGTGTCCGCCAGCACCGGCGTCTGGTTGGAATCGTAGTCAAACAGATTGTGCGGGCTGTACTGGAAATACCATTTCAGCTTGCCTGTATCCGGATCGAGCGCCACCAGCGAGCACGTATACAGATCGTCGCCCGGCCGGTCCGCACCGTAAAAATCCGGCGCCGGATTTCCCACACCCCAGTACAGCGTATTCAGCTCGGGATCGAACGTGCCCGGCATCCACATCGTCCCCCCGCCATGCAGGTACGTGTCGCCGGGCCAGTTCTCGTGTCCCTTCTCACCCGGTCCAGGAATA
>DATNEM010000112.1:0-6042 GCA_035552995.1 Acidobacteriaceae bacterium
GGGGAAGCTGAGCGCCTGGTTGGTGCACCACCAATATTCTTCAAGGCTCTCGCCCTTCCATGCGAAGACAGGGACACCCGCGGCGGCGATGGCGGCGGCGGCGTGGTCCTGCGTGGAGAAGATGTTGCAGCTGGCCCAGCGCACGTCGGCGCCGAGGGCGACCATGGTCTCGATGAGCACAGCCGTCTGGATGGTCATGTGCAGCGAGCCGGTGACGCGGACGCCTGCCAGCGGCTTGCCGGGCGCGTACTTGGCGCGGATGGCCATCAGGCCGGGCATCTCCTGCTCGGCGATGTCGATCTCCTTGCGGCCGAAGTCGGCGAGGCCGATGTCCGCGACCTTGTAGTCGTTTGCCGCGGTGCCGAGCACTGCCTTATCGATGGTTGCCGTCGCCATGCATTTCACCTCATTGGGGGGAGTGATTTTGTTTTGCGTGAGGGCCTTTGGGCCTTATTCAGGATAGCATCGCGGGCCGCGTGGATTGTGCGGTTTGCGTGAACGGCGAGGTTGTGCAGGGAACGGGGAAATTGTGCATGGAATGGCGGCGGCCCATCCTACGGATGCGCGACCAGCAACGCGCCATGAATGGGGCGCTCCGGCATCTACACAGGGCGCAGCGATAGTCTGAAGAGACTTTGAAGGAGACGACCAGCTCGACCGAATCCACATACTGCGATGTCGCGCTGCCGGTGCCGCTGGACCGCGCTTTCACTTATGCGGTGAATGGGGTGACGCCAGCAGTGGGGGCGCGGGTGCTGGTGCCGTTCAGCGGGCAGCGGCTGATGGGTGTCGTGGTGCGGGTGCACAACGAGGCACCCGCGGACGAGATCGAGATCAAGCCGGTGCAGCAGGTGCTCGATGCGGAGGGGCTGATCTCCGCCGAACTGATGCGGCTGGCGGAGTGGATCGCGCAGTATTACGTTGCGCCGCTGGGGGAGGTGCTGCGCGGGATGCTGCCGCTGGCGGCGGAGGTACGGCGGGAGTTTGTGTATCGCATCGCAGACGCGGGCAGGCGGGTGCTGCATGACGCGGCCGCGCGTGGGGCTTCGCGAAGATCGAAGCTGGCGCCCGAGGAGCAGGACCGCGAGTATGCAGTGCTGAATTATCTGGAGGATGGGCACGCAGCGAAGATCACTGCGCTGCGATCTGCGACGCAGGCAAACAAGTCGCTGCTGGACGGCATGGCGCGGAAGAAGTGGCTGGTGCGCGAGGCCGTTGCTGCGGAGCGCGATGCGCGGCGTCTGGAGCGCGTGGCCATACTCGTGCCGGATGCACGTATTCCGAAGCTGAACGCCAACCAGACAGCGATTCTTGCGGAGTTGGCCGCGGCTGGCGGCCGTATGCGTGTGAGCGACTTGCGCGAGTCGGCGGCGCTGCGCGCGGTTCCGCAGACGACGTTAGGCACGCTGGTGAAGCGCGGGCTGGCAATGATTGAAGAGCAGCCGGAGAGCTTTGCGCTGGGCGGTGTGCATGCGGAGGGCAAGAAGCACGCGCATGAGCACGCGCTGAATGAGCCGCAGATGGAGGCGCTCAGTTCGATTGCAGCGGCCATGGCGAGAGGTGAGTTCAAGCCGGTCCTGCTGTACGGCGTGACGGGTTCGGGCAAGACGAGCGTGTACTTTGCGGCAATGCAGCGGGCGCTTGATGCGGGCAGGTCCGCGCTGCTGCTGGTGCCGGAGATCGGGCTCACGCCGGCGATGGCGGCGCAACTGCACGCGGCCTTTGGGGCGGAGGTGGCGCTGCTGCACTCGGCGCTGACGCCGGATGAGCGTGCAGAGCAGTGGCACAGGATCCGGCGGGGCGAGGCGCGCGTGGTCGTCGGGACGCGGTCGGCTGTCTTTGCGCCCATGAAGGATCTCGGCCTGATTCTCGTCGATGAAGAGCACGATTCCAGCTACAAGCAGGAGGAGACGCCGCGCTACCACGGCCGCGATGTCGCGGTGATGCGCGCGAAGCTGCAGGGCGCGGTGGTTGTGCTCGGATCGGCGACGCCGTCGCTGGAGAGCTGGAACAATGCGGACCGTGGCCGCTATGAGCGCGTCGAGATGACGGCGCGTGTGATGGACCGGCCGCTGCCCGGTGTCGAGTTGATCGACATGCGCGAAGAGTTCCGCGCGACGGGCCAGGACGCGATCTTCTCGCGGCGCATGGTGGAAGAGGTGCAGGCGACGCTCGACCGCGGCGAGCAGGTGATGATTCTGCTCAACCGCCGGGGCTATTCCTTCACCGTGCTGTGCCGCAGCTGCGGCGAGAAGCTTGAGTGCGAAAACTGCGCGATCGCACTGACGTATCACAAGCCGAGCGGAGTTCTGAGCGAGGATGTCCACGCTCATGCGGGCGACCGTCTGGTGTGCCACTACTGCGGCTTCCGGCGCAGCGTGCCCAAGACCTGCCCCAAGTGCGGGAGCGAGCATTTGTTTTATCTGGGCGCGGGGTCGCAGCAGGGCGAGGAGCGCCTGCAGGGGCTTTTTCCCAATGCGCGCATCGGACGAATGGACCGCGACACGGTGCGCGGGCGTGGCGATATGGAGCGTCTGCTCGCGCGGCTGCATTCGGGCGAGATCAACCTGCTGGTGGGCACGCAGATGATCGCCAAGGGGCATGACGTCCATGGTGTGACGCTGGTGGGCGTGGTCGGCGCTGACGCGGCGCTGGCGCTGCCGGACTTTCGCGCCGCGGAGCGGGTATTCCAGTTGCTGACGCAGGTCTCTGGGCGTGCGGGCCGTGGCGAGTTGCCGGGGCGCGTGCTGGTGCAGACCTACAACGGCGACCACTATGCGGTGCGCTTCGCTGCGGCGCATGACTATCGCGGCTTTGTCGAAAAGGAGATGTATCACCGGCGGCCATTCCTTTATCCGCCGTTCGGCGCGCTGGCGAATGTGGTGGTGCAGAGTGAGCGAATGGAAGAGGCGGCGGCGTGGTCGCAGAAGCTTGGGCGATGGTTTGCAGGAGCGAAGTTGGAGCGAGTGCGCGTGATGGGGCCGGCGACTGCGCCGATCGCGCGGCTCAAGCGCATCTATCGCTTCCACTTTGTGCTGAAGGCGGAACGGCGTGACGCGCTGGGTAGAGCCCTGCGCGCGATGCTGGCGTTCGCGGAGGCCGAGGGCATCTCGCGTCGCAACCTCGTGGTGGATGTGGACGCGGTGCACCTGATGTAGGGGCGCCCGGCGAATACACGCTTGGTTCTTCCACAACAGAAACAGACGCGGGCGCCTCATCGATCGCGCGCCGAAGGCCGGAGCTACGGTCGCGCAGGCTACTGCACGTAGTCGAACAGCGACTGCTTTTCGACCGTCGCGATGACGGACATCAGCGCTTGATTCTGCGTCTCCGCGGAGGAGAGCTGTGTGGCGATCTGTGCCGGGTCGGCGGCGACCAGATTTGAGGCGGTGGCACTGCGGTTGGTGGCGTCGGTCTGCGCGTAGGTGCCGGCGGAGTTGATGCGGCTGAGGGCCGAGTCCAGCGCGCTGCGCTGCTGCGAGACGTTGCCCAGCGCGGACTGCAGCGCCGCAAGGTCGGCGCTCGACGTGGGGCTGGCAGCGCCGGAGGCGAAGTCGGCGACGAGGCTGTTGAGCGCCGCGAGAACGTCGGCGCCCGCCGCTGTGAAGACAGCGGACCCGGCAAGGCCGGTGGAGATCTGCTGGCCGGTCTCCGTGGTGATGAAGCCTGTTTGCGCATCGCCATGGTAAGTGACGGTCGCGGGCGAGGTGGAAGTGTCGAGCGTGAATGGCTGCGTGCTGCCCTGGCTCCCCGCGAAGATATACGTGCCCTGGTAGCTGGTATTGGCCAGTGAAAGCACCTGGTCGCGCATTCCGGCGAGCGATTGCGCCAGCGATTTGAGGTCGGCGGGGCTTTCCGTGCCGTTCACGCCACCGGTGGACGCGGAGATCGCCGAAGTGAGCTGCGTGACGACGCTGCCCAGCGCCGAGTCCGTGACCTGCATCAGGCTTTGCGCGGTGGCCGCGGTCTGGAGGAACGTGTCGTCCTGTGCAATGGCAGCGTTCAGCATCGCGGCCTGCCCGGCGGCGACGGGATCGTCGGACAGCGAGGAGACGCGTAGGCCTGAGGAGAGCTCGCTGGCGAGCTTTTGCTCGATGGAGGTTGAGCTCGAGAGCGAGCCGACGAGGTTCGTAATGTAGTGTGGATCGACTCGCATGGCAGTTTCCTTCGCGATTTCTGTTTTGGCTGCGCCAGTTCCCTTCCCGGGTTTATCAGCTGACCGTGCTCTGTTCGCCGAGGTTCAGCGCGACGGCCATCAGCTGGTCGACGATCGTGAATACCTTTGCTGCCGCGTCGTACGAGCGCTCGTAGAGGCTGAGATTCGCGGCCTCCTGGTCGAGCGAAACGCTGGACTGCGCGCTCTGCTGCGTGGTGAGTTGCGTGAGCGACGCCTGCTGCGTGGTGTTCTCCTGCTGCGCCTGCGCCACCTGGCTTCCGAGCTGCGTGAGGAATGACGCGAAGAAGCCGCTGGGCGTCTGGCCGCTGACGAGATTTCCGTTGGCCAGCGCCGCCAGCGCAGATGCATTGCTGCTGCCGCTGGGGCCTTCGTTCACTCCCGCGGCAGCGATGGCGCTGGGATCGGTAGTCGCGAGAACGATCGTCGCTCCTGCGATGGTGAAGAGCGCGCCGCCGGGATTGCCACTGGCGTCCAGGCCGGCTTCATTCTGCGCGTTGACTGCGGAAGCAATCGCTTGCGAGAGCGCGTCGAGCGCCGCAGAGGCATTTGGCAGGTCGCGGTGGTAAGCGTGAGGCCGTTGTTTTCTGTCTTGATTTGGTCGAAGCCGATGAGCTGCGAGAGCTGCGTCAGATCCTGCTGCCGCTGGTCTTCGAGCGTGCCTGCGTCAGAGTGGGGGCTGGCGGATTGGATCTGTGCGTTGAGTTGCGCGATGGACGTGAGCAGTGAGTTCACGTTGGAGACGATGCCCGTTGCTTGTTGATTCAGCGAAGCCGTCTGTTGCGAGATCGCAGATGCGGCGGAGTTGAAGTCTGTAGCGAGCGTAGCCGCCGCGGAGATGACCCCTTGCCGGACGGACATGTTCGATGGCGTCGCCTGGAGCGAGCTGAAGGAGTTGAAGAAAGCATTCATGTCCGTCCCGAGCGTTGTCGAGGCCGACGAGCTGCCGTTGGAGGTGAGGCCGAAGATCGATTGCAGGTCCGCCAGTGCGGAGGCTTCCGCCGTGCCGGCAGCGAGCGCCTGCGTCTGCTGCTGCACGCGTTGGTTCAGCACCGGGTCACGCTGCGATGAAGCAGAAACGGTTGCTCCCATACCGCTGGCGGAGTTTCCGGTGAGCGAAACCGTGTCCAGCTCGCGCCAGGTGGCAACCTCATTCGTGTAGCCCGGCGTGTTCGCGTTGGCGACGTTGTTGGACGTAATGTCGAGCGCGGCCTGGTTCGCGTCCAGCGCATTCTGCGAAAGGTAGAGCAGTGCGGTCAGCGAGCCCATGGTGTGTTCCCTTCTGCGCTCCCGTGTGTGCGCCGCAGCACGCGAAGGTTCTCGCCCGTAGCGCTGAGAAGATTGCGAAGAAGGCAGTGCTCGCGGAGAATATCCGCGGCGTGGGGATTCAGGCTTGAGCAGACGCGCAGCATCTCTTCGGCGCGTAACACTAGTGTCTCCAGCTCATCGGCGCGCAGATGCGCCAGCGCCGCCCGTGTCTCCGCGAGCAGGCCGGCGATGTTCGGCGTTTCCAATGCGTGTTGCAATCTCTGCCTGCGCCTTTCTTCTCCCGCTCTACATCAGCAGCGAACTGATGATCTTGTCCGCCACATCGGATGCCGGAACGCTGTATGTTCCCGCCGCAATGGCCTGTTGGAGCGCGGTGACTTTGTCCATGCGAACGTCGCTCTGCGTGAGGGCCTGTGCAAGCGCGCCGCCAAAACCCGAGAGCTTCGCGTGATCGACCGCGACGGAGGAGGCGCCCCCGGAGGTAACCGCGTTCGAGAGCGCTATCGATGCGGTGCGCTCCGTCTGTGCAGGCCCCGAGGTTGCGTTGGTCTCCGCCGCAAATGGGTTCTGCGAATTGCCGATTCCGTTGGTGTAGCTCA
>DATNEM010000113.1:0-3162 GCA_035552995.1 Acidobacteriaceae bacterium
ATCGCGAGCGCGGCTTCGCAGGAAGGATTCCCGGCAGGTTTGGGGTCTGGCCAGAGACTGCGAACGCCTCCTCCACCGCAGAGCTTCTGCGCGGATAGTTGGGCCGAGAGGGCCCGGGCTTGAAATACGAGCCGCCCGCAGAACAAAGCGCTGGTTGCTCTGGCTAGAAGACGCGTCATAGGGACGCGTCTCGCCGTGCAGCAGCAGCCGCTGGACTCCAGCCAAGCTGACGAAAGATTAAGAAGGGGCGCCGAGGTGTAGCTGCACCTCCCGGCCGGCCCGCAACACCAAAGGAAGCATTACTTGACGACCGCAATACTTGAGCCAAAGGCTCCCGCAGCAACCAACCTCCCCAAACCATCCACCAACCACACAACGGGCAACGGCAACCACGCGCCCGCCGGCAGTCGCGTTCATTCCAACGGGCACGGGCATTCCGCGCACGCGGAGATTGCAGCCCCGAGCAACGCGGGTTCCGCGCACGATACGACCGTCAACGCTTCAGAGATCGAGATCGATCCGGTCACGCATCTGCCGTTCCTCAAAAACATCCACTTCGACGATTTCGCGATTTCCGCGACGCTGAAGCAGCGCCTCGCCGCGGCGGGCTTTCGCACGCCCACACCCGTACAGGCGAAAGCGATCCCGCCTGCGCTCGAAGGCCGCGACATTCTCGCGACCGCCTCAACCGGCACAGGCAAGACGCTCAGCTTCCTGATCCCCATGATCGAGCACATGGACCGCAATCCTCTGCGCGTCGAGAAGGGCAAGCGCGTGCCGATCCGCGCACTCATCCTGCTGCCCACGCGCGAGCTGGCGATGCAGGTGCTCGAAGCCTATGGCAAGCTGATGCCCAACGCGAAGCATGACGCCGTGCTGGTCTGCGGCGGCCTCTCGGAGAACACGCAGCTCGATCAGCTAGCGCGTGGTCCGCGCATGGTAGTCGCGACGCCGGGCCGGCTCGAAGATTATCTCCGCCGCCGCGAGGTCTCGCTCAATCATGTTGAGATGCTCGTGCTCGACGAAGTGGACCGCATGCTGGACATGGGCTTTCTGCCCTCCATCCGGCGCATCGTGGGCGCATTGCCGCGGCAGCGCCAGACCATGTGCTACTCCGCCACGCTCGACGCCAACATCAGCGAGATCGTGCGCGACTACGTGCGCAACCCAGTCCGCGTCGAGATCGGCCAGGCCTCGCGGCCCAGCGAGCAGGTAGAACTGCGCGTTTACACCGTGATGCAGGACCAGAAGCTCGGCCTGCTGGACAAGATGCTGAACGAGGAGACCGGCACGTTCCTCGTCTTCGCGCGCACCAAGCACGGCGCGGACCGCATCGCGCGCAAGCTGGAGAAGCAGGGCCACGACGTAGACGTGATCCATGGAGACCGCTCGCAGTCGCAGCGCACCGCCGCGCTCAAGGGCTTCGCCGGCGGCAAGCACCGTGTGCTGGTCGCGACCGACGTCGCTGCGCGGGGTATCGACGTGCAGGACATCGCGCACGTCGTCAACTATGACATGCCCAACGCGCCGGAAGATTTCGTGCACCGCATCGGGCGCACCGGCCGCGCGGGCGCGACGGGCGTTGCGACCACCTTCGTGATGCCGCAGGAGCGGGTGGATGCGCGCCGTTTTGAGGCCGCGCTGAAGGTGAAGTTCGACTGGCGCGAAGCCGACAAGAACCTGATGAAGGAAGAGCGCAACAAACCGCTCGATCTCTCATCGACCGCGAACCCGATGGGCCTGCTGGCGCTCGAGTCGCGCTCCTGGAAGACACCCGGAGCTTCTGAAGCCCCGTACTCCGCCCCGAGCGCGGGCCGCGGCGGCTTCCGCTCACACTCCGGCGGCAGTGGTGGATCGAATGCAGGAGGCGGCTCTGGACGCAGGCGCCGCAGCGGCGGCGGGGCTCGTTCGGGATCGTCGCGACGCGGGCGGTAGACTATCGCTCATCCTGCACTGCGGGATGAGTGGACCACCCCAAAGACTAATCCTGCTGGCCCCACATCTCTTCCAGATGTGGGGCCACTGATCGTTCGTTTACGTCTCCTGCGGTATTTTGAAGAGATGGCGGAGCAGAGATCGGCACTCGATCAATTTGAGAAACTCGTCGGCGCGGATCCGGGCGCAGACCAGAGCGCAGACCAGAGCTTTCTACTCCGTGTCGTCCAGCCTGGACTGGCTGGTCTGATGGATGGCTCGGTGTCGACGCTGGCTCCGATCTTCGCGACGGCGTTCGCCACCCACAGCTCGCGCACGGTCTTCCTCATCGGCGCGGCGACAGCCGTGGGCGCGGGCATCTCCATGGCGTTCTCCGAGGGCCTCTCAGACGACGGAAAGCTGACCGGGCGCGGCAACCCGATCTTCCGCGGCCTGGTGACCGGGCTGATGACCTTCATCGGCGGCTTCCTGCACACGCTGCCGTTCCTGATCGCCAACGTGCACGCCGCGCTGGATGTGGCTTACTTCGTAGTAGGGGTTGAGTTGATTCTCATTGCGTTCATCCGCCACAAATACTTCAAGACCAGCTTCGCGCTGAGTTGCCTGCAGGTGATCGTAGGCGGCGGGCTGGTGTTCGCCGCGGGAGTGCTGATCGGCCAGTCGTAAGTGCGCTGCATCCCGTGCGTCTGCTGAAAAGTTCACTTGCTTTCCAGATCAGGGTCAATGACCTTCGCCAACAGTCCGAAGACCGAAGTGCCGCATCCGGCCAGGAATACCATCCCTGCAAATCTACCACCGATGATCAGCCCCTTCTTAACCATGGTCTTAAGTTATAGGGAGATTGGCCCTCCAATGTGGGCCAGTGCAAGTTGCTGCATTTGCGAGAGTTATTGCGCAGCCGCGCTTAGAGTACAACACTTGCTCGTACGTACAGCATCCAGTTCGAATATGAGCGTGCCAAACAAGCTGAGCCTGGTTCCGACGAAACCCGAGATGATCGAGATCCTCAAGGGAACGCTCGACGATGTCGAGCACGAGCCGGAGTTGGATCCCAAAGACCCAAAGGTTATCGAGTGGAAGGCTTCGATCCGCCGGTCGATAGCCGAACTGGAGCCGGGCTGGCGCAAGGCAGCCTAAAAGCGCGAAGCCGTAAAGCCGCGCCTTCCTTCTAAAGACATTTTGTGCCGCACGTTCGCCTCAATAAATCCTGAACTCTGAGGCGCCCAC